>DATGKG010000024.1:0-3821 GCA_035294805.1 Binataceae bacterium (SeqCode)
AGCGACATACCCGGCTTCAGCAACGGCTCGAGTTCGCGAACCACCCATCCTTTGACGCTGCCGACATCGGTGACGACGGCATGCCGCGGCAGATGCGGAACCATGGTGCGAAGGAGCGCCGGCATGGTGCGAATCGGAACCGCGAGCATCACGAGATCCGCACCGCGCGCGGCCTCAATCGGATCCTGCGTCGCGAGATCGATCATCCCGCGGTTGCGCGCGACCTCGAGGTTGGTGAGGGTGCGCCCAAGTCCGACCGCGCGCTCGACGAGACCTTTCTCGCGCGCGACGAGCGCCAGCGAGCCCCCGATGAGGCCGACTCCGCAGATTGTGATTTGGTGGAAAAGCGTGGCCATTAAATATACCAGTGATCTTCGCGCGAAGCTCGCGCCATGAGACCCGGCGCGATCTGCTTACAAAACTTTTTCGAGTGCCTCGATCAGACGCCGATTCTCTTCCGGAAGTCCGACGCTGATGCGCACGTGGCGCGGAAAGCCGTAGCCATGCATCGGGCGCACGATGACTCCCAGATGCAGCAGCTTGTCGAATACCGCGCGCCCGTCGCCCACATCGGCAAGGATGAAGTTCGCCTGGCTCGGGACATATGCAATCTTGAGGCGCTTGAACTCGCCCTCCAAATATTCCATCCCTTCGCGATTCACCCGCAGCGTGTTCTTGACGTGATCGATGTCGTCCATCCCCGCGGCGACCGCGACCTGCGCGAGCGACGTGATGTTGAACGGCTGGCGCACCTTGTTGAGCAGCGTGATGATATCGGCGCGCGCCACACCGTATCCGACGCGCACGCCCGCCAGCCCGAAAATCTTGGAAAACGTGCGCAGCGTGACGAGGAGACGAGTGCCGTCGTGATCTTCGAGCGAATCGGGATACTCGGCATCGCGGACGAATTCGAAGTACGCCTCATCGGCGACGATCACGACGCGCTGCGGAACCTTCGCAAGGAAGCGCTTCCAGTCGGCGCGCCGATAAATCGTGCCGGTCGGATTGTTCGGATTGCCGAGATAGATGATGCGGGTGTTGTCGTCGACCGCGTCCGCGAGCGCGTCGAGGTCGAATTCGAATCCTTCGCGCATCGGCACGGCCTTGTAGGTCGCGCCGGTGGACGCCGTCGCTAGCGGATAAATCGCGAACGCGTGCTCCGACGAAATCGCGTTGAGTCCGGGACGCAAAAACAGGAACGCGAGCAGATTGATGATCTCGCACGAGCCGGAGCCCATGAAAATTTGCTCGGGCGCGACCTGATGCCGCGCGGCAATCTTGTGGCATAGCGTGAAGCTGCCGCCGTCGGGATAGCGGTTCAACTCGGAGAGCGCGGCACGAATCGCCGCAACCGCCTTCGGTGACGGCCCAATCGGATTCTCATTGGAGGCGAGTTTGACCGACTCCTGGATGCCGAGTTCCCGCTCCAGTTCCTCGGTCGGCTTGCCCGGCTCGTAGGGTTGAATCGCCGCTACCGCGGGCAGCACCAAATCTTCGGGCTTTACCAATGCGTGAAACGGCCGCTATCCGGCGGCCGACCTTGCCTCAGGATACGATCCGAGCACTTTCAAAAAAAGGGTTCGATGTTGCAACGCCGCGAGCGCACGTTTGACCCGCGCATCGTCGCGATGACCTTCGAGGTCGACGAAAAAAAGATATTCCCACGACCGACCGCGCAGCGGCCGCGACTCGATCTTCGAAATGTTGATCTTGCTCTTCGAAAACAGGCTCAGCGCCGTGTTGAGCGCGCCAACCTTGTCCGGCACTGCGAACAAAATCGTCGTCTTGTCACGCCCGCTCTTCGGAACCGCGCGCGTTCCGATGACAAGGAAGCGCGTCGTGTTCTGCGCGATGTCCTGAATGTTCTCGGCGATCACGCGAAGACCGTAGGCCTCCGCTGCCGCGCGTGATGCGATCGCACCCAGCGAATCATCCTGCGCCGCGCGTTGCGCCGCCAGCGCATTCGACGCGACTGCTTCCAGTTCACGATCGGCGAAATTTGTGCTCAGGTACACCCGGCACTGACCAAGCGATTGCTGATGCGACACGATGCGCCGCACCTTTGCAGGATCGCCCTCGCGCGACATCAGTGCATGGCGCACCGGCTGGAGAATCTCGCTGATGATCACCAGCGGCGTATCTATAAGAAGATCGAGCGCGGGGCCGACCGCGCCTTCAGTCGAATTCTCGATCGGCACAACGCCGAAATCCGCGCGTCCGTTCTGCACCTCTTGAAAAACCGCTGCGAACGAAGCGAGCGGCACGAACTCGACGCTCGCACCGAAGGCCCCGCGCGCCGCCTCATGCGAGTAGGTGTGCTCGGGGCCGAGATACGCGACGCGCGGCACATGCTCGAGCGCGCGGCACGCGGAAATAATCTCGGTATAGATGCGTGCGATGTGATCCGACGACAACGGGCCTGGATTCGCCGCGATCATCGACTCGATCACCTCGCGCTCGCGCGCCGGCAGGTATACTGCCACGCCGCTCTTATGCTTGATGCGCCCGATTTCATTCGCATGCGAGGCGCGCTCGCATAGCAGCTTCAGAATTTCGAGGTTGATGCGATCCATCCGTGCCCGATGCGACTCGATCGAATCGGGCTTCCATGCCGGCTGGGATTCGTCTTTGAACAGCGCGGTGACGTCCGCCCGCTTGTGCTTGATACGTCGATCGCTCTTCGATGTCGCTTTGGACCGCATCGCGTGGGAATGGCTAACCGATCGAGGCGCGCTTTTCAACGCGCGGGCTCGGTCGATGAGGTGAGAAACGCGGATCCCATCGCGGCGAATTTGCGCTCGCGGCTTTTGCGAATGTCCGACGGGCTGAGCTTCATCAGATCGTTTAGATGACGCTTGATTGCCACACCGACCGCGCCGATCGCTTCCGAAGGATTCGTATGCGCGCCGCCTTCAGGCTCGGCGATGATTTCGTCGACGACCCCGAGCCTTAACAGGTCGGGCGCCGACAAGCGCATCGCTTCGGCGGCGCTCGCGACGTTCTCGTCGGTCGCCTCGCGCCAGAGGATCGCAGCGCATCCTTCGGGCGTAATCACCGAGTAGCAGGCGTTCTCCTGAATCAGCACGACGTTGGCAACTCCGAGCGCAATCGCGCCGCCGGAACCGCCCTCGCCTATCAGCACTGCGATCGAGGGAACCTCGAGCCGCGCCATCAGCTCGAGGTCGTGCGCGATCGCCTCGACCTGGCCGCGCTCCTCGGCGCCGGCGCCCGACTCGGCGCCCTGCGTGTCTATAAAGGTGATGAGCGGGAGGCGAAAATGATCGGCAAGCTCATAAACGCGGCCCGCCTTGCGATATCCCTCCGGATGCGGTTTGCCGAAGTTCCGCTTGAGCCGCTCAGTGGTCGAGCGGCCACGTTGCTGACCGACAACGGCGACCGGAACCGTATCAAAGTATGCGAGACCCGCGACGATCGCGCCATCATCGGCAAAGTTGCGGTCGCCATGAATCTCGAAGAAGTCCTTGAAGAGCGCGTCGACGTAATCCAGCGTTTGCGGACGCGACGTATGCCGCGCGAGACGCACACGTTCGATTGCGCTGCGCGTTGGCATCGCCGCGGCGGGTGCGGCATTGCCGTTGTTGTGCTTGTGATTTGCCTGGCGAATCCGCGAAGCCATCTTGATTCTACGACTGAGGATCTGTCCGGGCGAAGAATCGCTCGAACAGCATCAGAGCTTGCTCCGCACCTCGATACGCGTCAACCCAGGTCACCTCAGGCTCGTGGCGAAACCAGGTGAGCTGACGCTTGGCGAACTGCCGCGTCTTGCGCTTGGCGAGGTCGACCGCAGCTTCGAGGGTCAT
>DATGKG010000025.1:0-6143 GCA_035294805.1 Binataceae bacterium (SeqCode)
CCAATCGATGCGGCTACGCATACCACCTCGGTTCCCGCCATGCGCGATGCTGACTCCTTGACCGTCACACGGCCGGGCAAGTCGATGTCGAACAAATGAATTTTGCGATAGACGCCCATCCGCGCGCCGTCGGGCCCGAGCATTACCGAGGTGTTGTAGGTTTTTTCCTGGCCCTCGACGTGTTCGGTGATCGATCCGGCTACGATATGGACCTTGAGATCGCTCGCGAGCCGCGCCATCAGCGAGACGGATTCGCCCTCCAAAGTTTCCGCCGCACTCGCCTCTGCGCCGCGCTTGCCGCGCCAGTTGAACGTTTCGGGCAGGGCGATGAGGGAGGCGCCATGCGATGCGGCCTCGCGCACCAGGCGCTCCGCGCGCTCCAGGTTGGCCGCCTTGTCGGAACCGGCGGCCATCTGAATTGCTGCGGCGAAATAGGACATTGTGTTCCTAAACTACACTTTCAGTAGCGCGGCACCGACGGATCGATCTCGGACCACGCATCGATACCGCCCGCGAGGTTAATCACGCGCTCGAAACCGCTGCGCGCAAGGAACATCGCAACCTGCGCGCTGCGGACCCCATGATGGCACATTACGATGGTTTCGCGATCTGGATCGAGCTCGGTCAGCCGCGACGGAATATCGCCCATCGGAATGTTTAGCGTGCCGGCAATCGATGCGGCGGCGATTTCCCACGGCTCGCGCACATCGAGGATGAGCGGCTGGTCGCCGCTTTTCAGCCGCCGCTTGAGTTCTATCGGATCAATCTCGAAAAGTTCGGGCATGCTGACGAAACTGTAACACAACCTTCAAGGCCGCGTGTCGTTCGAGAACAGCTCGACCTTGGAAAACTTCGGCAGCAGAACGACGGGCACGCTCATCGCGAAGCTATCGCTCTCGCCGGGATTGAGCACGGTGAAATGCGGCGTCTCCTTCAGGATTTGCTCCATCTCCTCGTCGTCGGCCATGCTCGCTGCCATATGATTATAGGTGCTTTCGGCGTGGAGCACCTTGCCATCCGCGTCCTCGAAGGCGAATAGCAGATGAACGTAGTTGATCGGCTTTGACGATGCGTTGGTCACGCGGCCGCCGACGACTAAATCCGGCGGGCGGCAGCACGAACGGATAATACGATCGGTAGTAATTTTGATCTTTAAGTCGGGATTGCCGATCGGTTCGGTCTTCGGATGATCGTTCAGGGCCTTGTCGTAAAGCGCCTGGCGCGCCGCATCGTCGGTCGACTTGATGTCCACGCGAGCGCCGGCAAATGTTGCCGATGCGACCGTGAGGAAGAGCGCGGTCATGAGCAGCTTCTTCATATGCGAGAGGCCTCCGGTTGCGGTCTGCTCGAACACCATCAGACCACAACGCGATCCTGAAACGCGGGATCGCATAAGTCAACGTGCTATTACATACGGATGCGCCCGCCGATTAGCCCCGACGACGACACTTTCATGCGGGAGGCTCTTGCCGAGGCATGGTTCGGCGGCTGGCAGCAGGAGGTTCCGGTCGGCGCGATTGTGGTGCACGATGGCAAAATCATCGGTCGCGGCCGCAATCTGCCGATCATCAATAAGGATCCGACCGCGCATGCCGAGATCATTGCGATTCGGGAAGCTGCGCTGGCTCTGGGCGCGTACCGTCTGCCGGGCGCAATCCTCTATGTGACCCTGGAGCCATGCGTGATGTGCGTCGGCGCGGTCATCCACGCGCGGCTAGCGGCAATCAGGTATGGCGCGCGCGACAAGAAAGCTGGCGCGCTCGGCTCGGTGTATGACATCGGTCGCGACGGGCGCCTCAACCATCGCATCGAGGTGGCGGGCGGTATCATGAATGAGGAATGCGCGGCGCTCCTGCGCGATTTCTTCAAAAAGCGTCGGGCGGGGCGTGCGGAGTGAGGAGGACGGTTCGATGGGGCTGCGATTCTACAAACGCGTGCATCTGTTTCCGGGTGTCGCCGTCAACGTCTCGCGCTCCGGGCCGAGTCTTACCGTTGGCGTCAGGGGCGCGCACGTGACGTTGGGGCGCCGCGGTATTACGCGCACTGTCGGCCTTCCGGGAACCGGAATCTACTACACCTCGCGTAGCGGTTATCACAGCGGATTTCATTCGGCGCATAGCGAAACGCCGATGCCGCCGGAGCAGCAGGCGCGCGCGGATCGCAGCGCTGAGGCGATGATCGGCATCCTGGTAATGGTGATCATCGTGCTCATCGTGCTGCTGATCGGCGCGCTGGCGAGGTAGGCATCGGGGGCCGGACGATGTAAGCTAACAAGTGTTAGATACCGCTTCGATGGAGATGATCTCGTACCGATGGACGCCTCGAACCTTGTAGTCGATTGCGATTCGCATGTGATGGAGCCGCCGGATTTGTGGGAGCGGTATATCGAACCCGCGTATCGCGATCGCGCGATTAAAATCATTCGCGATCCCGCTGATGGTCTGGAAGTTTTAATGATCGACAATCAGCCGATGCTGCGAGGAATGCTCGCCGGACTCGGCGGCGCCAACATCGAGCGACAAAAGCTTTTCGTTCCCGGCATGATCTCCTACATGGAGGGTTGTCCGCCTGCGAGTTATCTCCCCGAGGAGCGCATCCGGATGCTCGATGCGTGGGGGGTCGATGCGGGCGTGCTGTTTCCTACCGTCGGAATTTTGTGGGATGTCGCGGATAATGGCCTCGCGTCGGCATATGCGCGCGCCTACAACAACTGGGTCAACGATTTCGCTGCCCACAATCGCCGCCGCATCGTTCCGATCGCGCATCTCGCGCTGCAGGATCCCGAAGCTGCGCTGGTCGAATTACGCCGATGCCTCAAGCTCGGCTTCAAGGGAATTTTCCTCGCGCCCGAGACCATCAACGGGAAACGGTTCTCGCACAGTGACTTCGATGCGATCTGGCACGAATGCGAGGATGCCGGCATTCCAGTCTGCCTTCATGTCATCGTGCGCTTCAACCGCCGGCCCGGAATTTTGGGCGATTTCTACCAGGTCGGCGAGTTTCGCGCGGTATGGGGCTTCGCCCTCGGCGGCTTCGCGCAAGTGGTGCCGGCCGCGATGACGATGGTGGCCGACGGGCTTTTCGATCGCTTCCCGCGCCTTAAGGTTTTGTGCGTCGAGGCGGGATGCGGATGGGCGCCCTACATGATGGATCGGCTCGACGAGAAGTACGAGCACCTGGGCTGGACGCATCCGACCAAGCTCAAGCCGAGCGACTATTTTCGCCGCAACTTATGGGTGGTCGCCGAGCCCGAGGAGCGCACCATCGGCGCGGTGATGGATCTGATGGGCGAGGAGCGCGTGCTATGGGGTTCCGACTTCCCGCATATCGACTCGACGCTCGAGGCTCCCAAACTGATTCGCGGCAGCATCGCGGCGCTCAGCCCTGAGCGTCAGCGCAAGCTGCTGGGCGGCAATGCCTCGGGAGTTTTCCCGCTCGGCTGATGTTGCGGAAAACGCTGCTTCCGGTTACGACAGACATTCAACATGCCCAGCGAAAAAGCCAAAGAAAACAAGAACCTCGTCGCGACGTGCGTGGCCTGCAACAAGCCGGCCTCGACCGAATCGATGGTCAGCCTGCGCGGACGCGAGGACGGAATCGCGAAGAGCTGGAGCGTATGCGTCACCTGCGCCAACGAGGGATGGCGCCCGCCCGGCTTCGCCGGCGTTTACGCTGCGCGCCCCGAGTAAGCGGCTCGGTTCAGCGTTAGCCCCACATCTTCTTCGCTTCCGCGCGAAGCTCGTTGCGGAAGTCAGGATGCGCGATCGCGATGAGCTCGTTGGCGCGCTCGCGAATCGATTTTCCCTTCAATCTTGCGACGCCGTATTCGGTCACGACGTTGTGCACGAATGTGCGCGGCGAGGTGCAGACGCTGCCTTCCGGCAGGCACGGCATGATGCGAGAAAAGCGCTGCCCCTTCACCATCGAGGTCGAGGGCGTCACGATGATGGTGGTGCCGCCGCCCATCGCGGCGCCGATGACGAATGCGGTTTGACCGCCGGTTCCGGTGTACATCATCGGTCCGTGCGATTCGGCGTTGGCCTGGCCCGTCAAATCGACATTGAGCGCATTGTTGATCGAGATCAGCCCTTCTTCCTTCGCGATCAGCCGAATGTCGTCGGTGAAGTTGAAATCGTAGAGGTGATAGCGCGGATTCTCGTTCGCGAGGTCCAGTTCCGCCTGTGGCGTAAGTACGGCGAATCCTGACCCGACCACCAGCTCGGGGAAAATTTTCTTGTACTTGCCGGTAATCACTCCGTCGCGCACCAGTGGCGTGGTGCCCCAGGGGATGATCTCGGTCTGCATCCCGAGGTCATGATGGTTGCCGAGGTGATACATGATCATTCCCGACATCGAGCCGACGCCTATCTGGAGGGTATCGCGGTCGTGCACGAATTCTTTGGCGACGGTTGCGCACACGGTCGCGATGACGCGCTGCTCCTCTTCGTTGGGCGGCGGCAGGATCGCTTCGGGGAAACCGATCTCGCGCTCGATGAAGTAATCGATTTCGGAGAAATGCATCTGGTTGTCGCCGCCGACGCGAATGAGCTTCGGCTCGATTTCCGCGATCACCAGGTCAGCCGCGCGCGACAGCATCTTCTGCATGATCTGAATGTCGCCGAAATTGACGTAGCCGTTTTCATCAGGCGGTGTGACTTTGATGATATTTACGTTGAAATTCTCCAGCCCGGGCGGGAGTGTGCCCTCGCGATAGTAGGAGACGGGAACGAACTCCGCGCGTCCTGCCGCATACACCGAGCGATCCAGCGGCGAGCAGTAATTCGACTCGAGGCGGAAGCGCTCCCCGAGCCCGGGCAAATCCCAGCTGAAACCAGCGGCTCCGTGGCAGATGACGACATTCTCGATTTCCATCAGCCGCGCCGCCAGCGCGGTGCAAGCCGTGAGCGGGGTAGCTTGCGCGATCGAGATCATGATGCGATCGCCGGATTTGATGTGGCTTACGGCTTCGTCGGCTGGTACCAGACGCGAGCCAAGCTGCGCGCGCCAATCGTGAGAATGCGGAACGTAGGTGCTATCCGAAACGCCAGGCGTCGATGCCATCGTAATCTCTCCTCCAGTCGGGGCGTCGATCGGAGGAGAGCACACAACTTGCGCCGCGCGCAATGCTCCGCGTTACTGAGTGATGCGCAGAAGAATCTTCGATGCGATCTGCTGAAATACGGTATCTAACTGCGAAGAGGTGGGCGCGAACACCGCTTCCCCCTGCGGCAGACTGGAATTATAGCTGTTGCTATTCGGATCGTTCGCAACGGTATAGAGGAATTGCTGGGCGGCGGCCTGACCGGTGATCGCAGTGCCGAGGCCGATCGAATAGATGGTCACGTTTTGATTGAGCGCCGTGCTGGCGGATGACTCGGTGCGATAAATCGCTTCGCTGGAGAGGTTAGACTGACCGGTACCGCCGACCGTCAGCGACTCGGATTTGTTGTACTGATTCGAATGAAAAGTCATGCCAGAAGGCGTCGGATTGCAAGAGCTCGAAGAGTAGCTGGGATAGCTGGTGCAGGTGTTGCAGGTCGTGCTGCCGCCGGTTGAGGTGAAGACGGACAGCGGCCAGGACGTGGTACATAGGCCGAGTGAATCGTCGCCGGCGTCACACATCGTAAAGTTCAGGGTGGTAGTGGACTTGCTCGAGCAAGCGAGGGTGTCCTGGATCATGTTCGGCCAGCCGTCGGTGAAGAACACGATGATCTTCTGCGCGTTGGAGGGGAGGGTCACGCTGTTGATTTGCGCGAGCCCGTTGTCCAGGCCGGTCTGCGCGAAGGTGTAACAGTTAGTTAGCGAAAAGCCCATGCTGTTGACATAAGTGTTCACGGCAGACTTAAACGGTGGCGAGTTCTTCATCTGCACCCCGATGGTGGCGGTAGTCGCGAAACTCACCACCGCGACATGATCCTGAGTGTCATCGAATTGATTGACGAAGTCCGTCACGGCAGAGGGAAGTGCGCTCGAGCCACCGTTCTGCGTCATCGAATAGGATTGATCCAACACCAGCGTCATATAGAGCGGCGCGCGCGATACAGTCGCAGAATCGGTAATCGGCACCGATGAGGACAGCACCAGGCGCAGAAAGATCGGCTGCCAATAAACCGTGCCAGTGACGGTTACACTCTGGTTTCCCT
>DATGKG010000026.1:0-2334 GCA_035294805.1 Binataceae bacterium (SeqCode)
GGTTGCCGACCCTCGTCAGCATCTCGGCGCTGCGCGCCGCGCTCACCGCCGCCGATCGATTCGACTTGCTCAATGTCATTCGCACGCCGAGCAGCATCATGTCGTTCGTCGCGCTGGCACTGATGTTGCCGTTCAGCCACAGCCTCACGTGGCTGATCGCCGCGCTGGTCATCAATCGCGCGATTTCATGGATTGCTTACGGAGCCGCAATCATGCGCGCGCTTCCCGATCTGACCTCGCACTTCCGTATCGACGTATCCTGCTCACTCCCGCTACTCGGCTTCGGTGCGTGGATCACGGTTTCCAGTGTCATTACGCCGATGATGCTCTATGCCGATCGCTTTTTCATCGGCGCGCTGCTCTCGGTCGGTGCGCTCGCTGCGTATTCGATTCCGATGGAGATCGTCAGCAAGAGCTTTCTTTTGCCCGCGGCGGTGTCCGGCGTGATGTTTCCGGCGTTCGCGCGATCTGTTGCGGGCGCTCGCACCGGACTGCGCGCGCTCTTCGCCCGCTCGCTCAAGCTGATCGCGCTGGTCCTGTTTCCCGTATGCGCGGCGACGACCGCGTTCGCACCGCAAATCATCTCAATCTGGATCGGTGCCCAGCTCGTGCCGCAGAGCGCCGCAGTGCTGCAGATTCTGGCGGTCGGCGCGTTTGTCGCCGGTCTCGCATGGATTCCGCTGGTCTTGCTGCATGCTGCGCATCGTCCCGATCTCCCCGCGAAAATCCATCTCGCCGATTTCCCGATCTATGCGCTGATGCTGTGGATCTTCATCCGCCGGTTCGGACTGACCGGCGCGGCGCTCGTCTGGAGCGCGCGTTTGATGGCGGAAAATCTAATCCTCTTTGCGATAGCGGCGCGATATCTGGTCGCGTCGCGCCGCGAGATCGCGTCCGCATCTGTCTTGCTGTTGTTGGCGATCGCTGCGATAAGCACCGGCGCGTTCATTCCAGACCTGCGGACCAAAGCCGTTTTTGTTGGCGTGCTCGCCGCGACGAGCGCATTGTGCGCATGGCGTTTTCTGCTCGATGGGGCAGAGCGCGCGCGAATCGTGGAAGTGCTCCCCGCGATCGTACGCCCGGCACTTGCGAAGGTGGCAAACTAGGCGACGCCGCATCGTCGGGCGCCTCTTCGTCTATAGCGAAAGCCTCACGCTGAACGTCGAGGGCGATGCGGGCGAGGAGATCGAGCTGTGCGTAGTGCAATGAACTGCACTTTCTCATCAGGCGCGATCGATGTTTCGCGCGGGCTCAAGTCGGAGCTTCGACAGATCGCGCCGCCGCGCTTGTGGCTTTTGCTGCGCGAGGTCCGACGAAACGCGCGACTTCTCAAGTATCGCGCGATCGGGCGGCCTCGATACTTTGGTGAGACGTCGAAGGCGCGCGGGCGGCGAATGCGCGAAGACTTCTTCAGCAAGTACTGCGTCGGCCGCGGACTGGATATCGGTTATGGCGGTGATCTGCTGAGCGACAACTGCATGGGATGGGACTTCGAGCACGGCGACGCGCAACTGCTCGAAGGAATTTCGGACCAAACAATCGATTTCGTCTACTCCTCCCACGTCCTCGAGCACGTCGAGGACGCGTGTGAGGCGCTGCGCAATTGGTATCGTGTGGTTCGCCCGGGTGGCTATCTGATCCTGTTCGTTCCCGATCGCGACCTGTATGAGAAAAAACTCCGCCTGCCTTCACGATGGAATCCCGATCACAAGCGCTTCTTCCTGCTCGATCGCGATGAGCTTCCCGATACGTTTGGCCTGCTTCCGATGATCGATCGCGTGATCGCCGACGCGCAGATTGTCTCGGCGCGCCAATGCTCAGAAGGCCACACCATCAGCGACGCGAATCTGCACAGCGACGGCGAGTATTCGCTCGAAGTGATTGTGCGCAAACCGGTTGCATAGCATGCGCATCGTCAGGGGCATCGCGCATTCGATTCTGAACTCCGTCGGACTCGAGGTGCAGCAGCTGCGCAGCGGTAATTCGAATGGTCCGACTATCCAGCCATGGCTCGAGGATGATGGAGTTCGCGCGATGCTCGAACGTCCGCGCCGCTATTCGCTCGTCACACCCGATCGCATGTTCATGCTGCTGCAATGGCTCGACTTCGCGCTGGCGGCCGTCGGCGAGGTCGCGGAATTCGGCGTATGGCGCGGCGGCACAGCGCTCTTGTTGCACAATCATCTTACGTCGCGTGCGCCCGAGCGCACCTTGCATTTGTTCGATTCGTTCGCGGGTCTACCGCAGGAGAATCCCGCCCGCGACAACCATCATCGAAAGGGCGATCTCGCCGACGTGTCGGAGGCCGGGGTCCGCGCATTATTCGAAGGCAGG
>DATGKG010000027.1:0-3285 GCA_035294805.1 Binataceae bacterium (SeqCode)
ATCGGTATGCGGCATGAATCTCATAGTAGGAAAATCCTCCTCGTCATTTTGCGGCCCGCTTGTAAAATGGCCGCGTGACCACAGTCCCCGGAACTATTCGATTCCGCACCTCGACCGCGAGCTTCGCGCCGACTGCCGGACGCTCGGAACCGTTGACGTATGCCATCGCGATTGGACGCTCCAGCGCGGGCGCGAAAGTTCCGCTGGTCACGGTGCCCGCCGGAGCATCATCGATAAGGATCGGATAGCCCTGGCGCGCGATGGTGCGTGCATCGTCGGTAGCGATCCCGATGAGATTCTTCTTCAGACCATTCGCGCGCTGGGCTCCAAGCGCTTCTTCACCAACGAAGCCCCGGCCGAACTTCAGGTAGGTCGAGAGCCCAGCTTCGAGTGGCGAGGTGTTGCGATCGAGTTCGTGACCGTACAGCGGGAGGCCGGCTTCGAGGCGCAAGGTATCGCGCGCGCCGAGCCCGCACGGTTTGATGTGATCGCCTTCACCCGCAAGGAGGATCTCTCCGAAGAGACGCGCCCCATCCTCCGCGGCGACGAAAAACTCGAAGCCATCCTCGCCGGTGTAACCGGTGCGCGCCGCGAGACATCGCACGCCGCCCACTTCGCCATCGGCGACCCCGAACCGTTGCACTTCATCGATCGCAAACGCCGCGAGCTTCTTCAAGATCGCGATTGCCATCGGACCTTGCACCGCGACCAGAGCGGTCTCTTCGCTGGTGTCGAGAAAATCCGCGCCGTGATGATTGAGGCTGAGTAGCCATTCGCGATCGACCTCGATGTTCGATGCGTTAACGCACAGCATGAAGCGCTCGGCGCCGAGGCGATACACGATAAGGTCGTCGATCGTTCCGCCGTCGTGCGCACATAGCAGCGTGTACTGCGCCTGACCGTCGCGCAGACGCGCGGCGGAGTTGGTCAGCGCGCGCTCGAGCAGTTCCAACGCGCGCGGCCCGCGTAGCTCGAACTCGCCCATGTGGCTGAGGTCGAAAACGCCAGCCGCTCGGCGCACCGCCATATGCTCCTCGATGATGCCGCTATATTGCACGGGCATTTCGAAGCCCGCGAAGGTGGTCATTCGCGCGCCGAGCTTCTGATGTTCGGCAAACAGGACGGTGCGTTTGGCAAGAGACATTGGCGTCATCATTTTAGCAAGCAGGGAGAGGCGGGAACGAGACGCGCGACGCGATTGCGCACAGGCCCCCTCGAGGCTGTGGAACGATTGGCGGCGCGCTCGCGCATGCTATCATCGAACGATTCTATGTCGGCGATCATCATGGATGGACGCGCGCTGAGCGCACACTTGATGCCTGAGTTGCGCGCGCATCTGAGCGAGTTGCGCGATCGCCATAAGATCGTGCCGTCACTGACCGCGCTTATCGTCGGACGCGATCCCGCCTCGCGCCAGTACGTGAAGAACAAACGCAAGCTCGCGCAGGAGCTAGGTTGCAAAAGCAACGTGCTCGAGATCGCGGAAGCCGATGCGACCACCGACTCGATGCTCGCGACGCTGGATCAGCTGAATCGCGATGCGGCGACGACGGGAGTTCTGCTTCAGCTGCCGATACCGGAGCGCATCGATCGCTTTCGGCTTTTCGATGCAATCGCGCCCGAGAAGGACGTCGACGGGGTCGGCGCTTTCTCGGTGATCGGGTTCTATCGCGCGCAGTGGGGCCGTTTCATTCCGTGCACGCCGCGCGGAGTTCTCACGCTGCTCGATCATTACAAAGTCCCGATGGATGGCGCGCGCGCCGCGGTCATCGGTCGCAGCGACATCGCGGGCAAGCCGACCGCGCTGATCCTCGGCGGCCGGATGCGCAACGCGACCGTGACGTGGTGTCATCGCCATACTAAAAATGTCGCGGAGATTTGTCGCGCCTCGGATGTGATCGTCTCGTGCGTCGGCGCCGATGTCGGCCGTCCATTTTTTATCACCGCCGATATGGTCAAGCCCGGTGCGTGTGTGATTGATGTGGGCGTCCGCCGCGTCGGCCCGGGCAAGTTCGGGGGCGATGTCGATTTCGAAAATGTGAAACAGATCGCCGGATGGCTCACGCCAAGTCCCGGCGGCACTGGCCCGATGACGGTGGTCGCTCTGATGCAAAACCTGATCGATGCGGCGCGATACCAGGCCGGCCTCGCACGCGCCACCTACTCGATTTGATTTGAAGAAACCGGATTCCGATAGCGATCGCAGCAGGACGACCGAACAGGCTCCGATCGAAAAAACCATCGGCGATCTGATCGTCGGGCCGCCGAAGAATATTCGCGACCCGCGGCTCTTTCACAGCCTCTCGCTGGTCGCATTCCTGGCGTGGGTCGGGCTCGGCTCAGACGGCCTAAGCTCGTCGTGCTACGGCCCCGAGGAGGCGTTCCTAGCACTCGGGCAGCATCAGTACCTCGCGGTATTCCTCGCGCTGATGACGGCGATCACGGTGTTCGTGATCGCGGCGTCGTACTCGCAAACCATCGATCTGTTTCCGAGCGGAGGCGGCGGATATCTGGTCGCGACGACGCTGCTCGGTCCGTATCCCGGCCTCGTGTCCGGTGCTGCATTGGTGGTTGATTACGTACTGACGATCTCGATTTCGATCGCGAGCGGCGCCGACGCGATTTTCAGTTTTCTTCCGGCGCCGTTGCTGCATTTTAAGCTGCTGGTATGCCTCTTCGTCGTCATCCTGATGATCGCGATGAACCTGCGCGGCGTGAAGGAATCCGTGATTAGCCTGGTTCCGATCTTTCTCGCGTTCGTGCTGATGCATGTCTGGCTGGTCGGGTACGTGCTGCTCAGCCGCGGCGCGCAACTCCCAGGCGTGGTGCATCAGGCGATCGCGCAAGCGCAAAACACCGCGCATGCGGTCGGATGGGTAGCCCTACTGGCAGTATTCTTTCGCGCCTATTCGATGGGAGGTGGCACGTACACCGGCATCGAGGCGGTGAGCAATGGCCTTCCGATCCTGCGCGAACCGAAAACCGTCACCGGCAAGCACACGATGCTGTACATGGCGTTTTCGCTGGCGTTCATCGCGGGTGGAATTTTGATCTGCTACCTGCTCGAGAACGTCCAGCTCGCGCATGGCCAGACGCTCAACGCCGTGCTGTTCGAGCACATCGCGTCGAAGTGGCCATTCGGACGCGGCATTATCACCTTCACGCTTTTGACCGAGGGCGCACTGCTGTTCGTTGCCGCGCAGACCGGCTTCATCGATGGACCGCGCGTGATTGCCACGATGGCGCACGACCAGTGGCTGCCGCGCCGCTTGTCGCATTTGAGCT
>DATGKG010000028.1:0-2649 GCA_035294805.1 Binataceae bacterium (SeqCode)
ACGCGGCTCGTCGCCGATATGTCCAGCATGCTCGGCTATGTCGAAAAACTGAATGAGCTGGACACCTCTAACGTCCCGCCGACTGCGCAAGTTGGCGAGCCCGGCACCCCAATGCGCGATGACGTCGTGACCAACCGTCCCGCGCCCGAGGACATGCTCGCCAACGCGCCCGCGCGCAGCGGCGGATTTTTCAAAGTGCCCAAAATTATCGAGTGACTATCGTAGTGAACATCGAGTAGCTATTCTCTACCATGAGTGAACTGACCAGACTCACCATCGCGGAGGCGCAGGCGAAACTGCGCAAGCGTGAAATCTCCGCGCGCGAACTCGCTCGCGCATGCCTCGATCGCATCGCCGCGGTCGAGCCGGAACTCAATGCCTTTATCACGGTGACCGAAGCCGAGGCGCTAGCGCAGGCCGAGGGCGCCGATGCTCGCCTCGCCAAGGGCAACGCGCCGCCACTGTGCGGCATTCCGCTCGGAATCAAGGACATCTACGCGACGCGCGGCGTGAAGACGACTTGCGCGTCGAAGATTCTGGAAAACTTCGTCCCGCCCTTCGATGCGACCGTGATCGCGAAGCTGCGTGCCGAGGGCGCGGTGTTCGTCGGCAAGGCCAACATGGACGAATTCGCGATGGGCTCCTCGACCGAGAACTCCGCGTTCGGGCCGACCCGCAATCCGCACGACCTCGAGCGCGTCGCCGGGGGATCCTCGGGAGGCTCGGCCGCCGCGGTCGCCGCCTGCGAATGCCTCGCGTCGCTGGGCACCGACACCGGAGGCTCGATTCGCGAGCCCGCGTCGTTTTGCGGCGTGGTTGGAATCAAGCCGACCTACAGCCGGGTCAGCCGCTATGGCGTTATCGCCTATGCGTCGTCGCTCGACCAGGTGGGACCGTTCAGCCGCACGGTGCGCGATGCCGCCATCATGTTGCGGTCGCTGGCGGGTATCGATCCGAATGATTCGACCTGCTCGGCGCGCGAGGTCCCCGATTACGAGCGCGCGCTAACCGGCGACGTGAGAGGATTGCGCATCGGAGTGCCGAAGGAATTTTTCGTCGAGGGGATGCAACCCGAAGTAGAGAAATCCGTCCATGAGGCGCTAGCGAATTTGCAAAACGCCGGCGCGCGCATGGTCGACATTTCGTTGCCGCACACGCCGTATGCGGTCGCCGCGTATTATCTGGTTGCAACGGCCGAGGCGTCGGCGAACCTCGCGCGCTACGACGGCATCCGATTCGGCCTGCGCGTGCCCGCCGAGAACAATATCGAGCTGTATGAAAAATCGCGCGCGCAAGGTTTCGGCGCCGAGGTCAAGCGGCGCATCATGCTCGGCACCTTTGCGCTCTCGGCCGGCTATTACGATGCCTACTATTTGAAGGGTCAGAAGGTGCGCACGCTGATTCGCCGCGACTTCGAGCGCGCGTTTGAAAGTTGCGACGTGGTCATGGCGCCGGTCGCGCCCACCACCGCATTCAAGCTTGGCGAAAAAACCGACGACCCGCTGACGATGTATCTGTCGGACATCTTCACCATTTCGGTGAACCTCGCGGGGCTGCCCGGCATGTCGATACCATGCGGTTACGACAACGCGGGGCTGCCAATCGGACTGCAAATCATCGGTGCACCTTTCAGCGAGGAAACCATTTTCCGCGTCGGCGACGCATACGAGAAACTCGGCACATTCAAACCGCGCGAAGTAAAAATATGAACCTGGAAAAATATGAAGCGGTAATCGGCCTCGAAGTCCATGCGCATCTTTCGACCAAGTCGAAGATGTTCTGCGGATGCTCGACGGCATTCGGGGCGCAGCCCAACGAAAATGTCTGCCCGCGATGCATGGGGATGCCGGGCACACTGCCGGTGCTCAATCGCGAGGCGGTCGAGCTCGCGGTGCGCGCGGGCCTGGCGGCGCATTGCGAGATCGCGCGCGAATCGATTTTCGATCGCAAGAGCTACTTCTATCCCGACCTGCCCAAGGGTTATCAGATCAGCCAGTACGAAACGCCGGTGTGCAAGGGCGGCTATATCGAAATCGCGCTGAAGAACGGCGAAACCAAACGCGTGCGCCTGACGCGAATTCATCTCGAGGAAGACGCCGGCAAGAACATCCACGAAGCGGGCGGCTCGCTGGTCGATTTCAATCGCTCGGGCGTACCGCTGGTCGAGATCGTCAGCGAGCCCGACATGCGCAGCGCCGAGGACGCGGGCGCGTATCTGCGCTCGCTGCACGCGATCTTGCGCTACACCGATGTTTCCGACGCGCGGATGGAAGAAGGCAGCATGCGATGCGACGTCAACATTTCCGTGCGGCCGCGCGGCACTGAAAAATTCGGCGTCAAGGCGGAGATCAAAAATCTCAATTCATTTCGCTTCGTCGAAAAGGCGATCGAGTTCGAGGTTGATCGGCAAATCGAGGTCATCGAGTCGGGCGGTACCGTCCAGCAGGAGACGCATCTGTGGGACCCGGTGCGCGAGGAAACTCGCCCGATGCGCTCGAAGGAGTTCGCCAACGACTATCGCTACTTCCCGGAGCCGGACCTGCCGCCGCTGCGGGTCCCGCCCGACCTGGTGGAAAAAGTCAAAACCGAAATGCCGGAACTGCCCAGCGTGCGCCGCGCCCGCTACATCGGTGACTTCGGGCTGACCCC
>DATGKG010000029.1:0-4064 GCA_035294805.1 Binataceae bacterium (SeqCode)
GGGATCGCGGCCGAAGTCGCGCGCCATCTTCTTGATCTGCGGGATGCACTCACGCGCCTTCTCGACGCTCAGCCCGCCGGGACACCACCCGTCAGCATAGCGCGCGACGCGTTTGAGCGCGTACTGGGGATCGTGCGCGCCGAGCCATATGGGCGGGCCTGGTTTCTGCACCGGCTTGGGCCCGAGCTTCACCGAGGGAAATTTTATAATGTCGCCCGCGTAGCTCACGTCGTCGCCGCTCCACAGCACGCGCAATGCCTCGACCGATTCGCGCAGATGTTGCCAGCGTCGTGCGAAGTCGACGCCCATCACCTCGGCCTCTTCGCGAAACCATCCCGCGCCGACGCCGAGGACGAGCCGCCCCTTCGAATACAAATCGATCGATGCCGTAACCTTCGCGGTTTCGATTACGTCGCGCTGTGGCAGCAGGCAGATCGCGGTGCCGATTTTGATTCGCGAGGTCTCCGCGGCGGCAATCGACAGCGCGACGAAGGGATCGATGAGCCGCGCGTAAAATTCGGGAACTTTGCCGTCGCGCGAGCGCGGATAATGCGTGGTGTAAGTGGTCGGAACCACCATATGCTCGGCGACGAAGAACGACTCGAAGCCGAGGTTCTCGCATTCGCGCGCGATCGCGCCCGGACTGCCCGACTGCTCGGTGAGAAAAACCAACGCGCCGATTTTCATCGATATTCCTCCCGCTGCTTTTAGCGCGTCCTCAGCTTGCGCCGAAATTGCTCCTACAGCCAGCGAATCGGCACAACTCTGGGTAAGACTCGAAAGCCCCAGGAAAAAAATCCCACTTTACGCATGAGGTCCGTAACCATCTGTTGCGTTTTCGAAAGTTCTTTAGCTTCACCGTGCCTGATCCTGATGATGTTGTCCTCGGGCGCGCGGCTAACCAGATCTGCTACGCGACCGAAACTCGAGGTCCAGTCGAAGATCAGGTAGTCGCATTGTGCGAGCAGATAAAGGTCTGTAAGCGCATCCATCGCGGCCTGGATCCTATCCGGACATTTAACGTTTTTATGAAGGGAAACTCCGGGCTGAGCAAACCAATGCTCCATCGTCACGATCCGGGGATACACTTGCCGGAACATCCCGATCGCCTCAGCACTGTCGGAACACACAAAGATCGACAGGTCTGGGTGCCGGCGTAGAAGTCTATTGAGACGCCGAATGATGGCGATAATCGCACTGCGATAATCGGAATAGCGGATGTGCACTCCGACCATAGGGCCGGTAAAATGACGTCTTTTGAATTGGTCGACTCTTTCTTGCAGCTGCGGGTGCAAGATTAGGTCCCGCCGCAGCATGTCTTTCAAAATCTCGGTTGGTGAGATTTTGGCCAGCTCTGCAAACCGTCCCTGGAAATGCGGTCGCATGTGACGAACCTGCTCCGAGTATGCCACCAGTACGAGCAGATCTTCCGCATAGTCAATTCTGGTAACGTCGATCGACAGGTTTCTCCTGATGCCGTCGGTGGTGAGTCCAAGCCTGCTGCCCATCGATCGCGCGGGTTCGTGGAGTCGACCACGCCAGATCGCCGGGTAAACGGAATCCGTCTGTGGGAAGATATCGGAGGCCGAAAACGACGAGCACTGAAACAGCCGATGGAAGATATTGCTGCCGTCCGGCGAGTAATCGGGATCGCTCCAATCAATAAACAGCTGCCGCCCACTCAATCGCGCATAGCAGATTCCACTGAGCGCGCTGGAAATGCGATTGCCGAGACCGGCGATCCCTTTGACTAACAGGAAGCGGCCGTCACTCATGGGCTATGGGTCCATCCAGGGTAAGTCGCCAGGAGTCCACGCGAGAGAATGAATCATGAAATAGAATTCGCGCCGAGCCGCTCTCGCACTCGTTGCCACGTTAAGTCGCATGCGCCTGCGCCGCGACCGAACTGAAAAGCTGTCGCTCCGACTCCCGCGAGAAATATCAGGAGTAGGACTTGCACCCCTGCGTACCCGCCGCTTTGGATCGCCCGGCGAATAATTTCAGTGCGCTGGCGCCGGCTAAGTCCCTCGTGCGATTGACGCAACGCCACCGTATGCTCATAGCTGCGACCGTATATGGTTTTTTTCCGCCACCAGGTCCAGACGCTGGCCATCTCGAGATGCTGAACCGCCGCATCCGGCGCATAGCGAACGGCATTATGCGAGAAGAGGGTGATGATACGGTCGACAAAAAGCGAGTCGGCTCCCCGCCAAATTGGCCTGAATGGTCCGCAGTGTTCAAAAACGTCGCGCCGGACCGCCATGTTGTTAGTGTAGCCGTAATGACTGCCTTTACCGGGAGGGGAGAAGGTATACGCCGCGCGCGCGGCCTCGTAGTTCGCGAGTATTGATAGCAAGTGGGATTCGCGGCCAAATTTGCGACGCCCCTGAACGATGCATACGTCTGGCGAGGCGAACGGCTTCACCAACTGTGCAAGCCAGGATGGCGAGGCGACGCAATCCGCGTCGGTGAACGCAAGTATCTCTCCGCTCGATACGCTTACACCGCGATTGCGTGCGGCGTACGAGCCTTGACGGGGTTCGGAAATTAAACGAACGTCGCGATATTCACGCGCGACGTCGCGCGACCGATCGGTTGAATTATTATCAACTAAAAGAATTTCATACGCGCTGCGTTCATATGTCTGCTGAAGCAGCCCCTCGACGCATCGTCGGAGGAATTTTTCGGAGTTAAATACCGGAACGATTACCGATACGGTCGGCGGCATGGTGCGCTGTCCAACAATTGAGCTCGATCCCCCGGATCGGCACTATAGCTCGACAAGAACGCAATCGTCTTTAGAACAGGATTGAGTTGCGATGAGCCTAAACTGAGTTGCGATGGCAGGCAACTCTCGTTCTGCTGTGCCTCCTGCGCGTCCTCTCGCCTGTAGCTCCGATCGCGCTAATATCCCGCGCATGGCACTTCCCGAATCGAGCCGATTCCAGTTCACAGACGACCTCCGCATATGCCGTGTACTCAATGGCATGTGGCAGGTTTCCGGTGCGCATGGGTACATCGAGCCGGCGCGCGCGCGCGCCGAGATGTTCGCGTATCACGATGCTGGATTCACCACCTGGGACCTCGCGGACCACTACGGCCCGGCCGAGGATTTCATCGGCGAGTTTCGCCGCGAGTTCGCGAAACGCTATGGCGTACAGCGGCTTGCTGAGGTTCAGGCGTTCACCAAATGGGTACCGCAGCCGGGACGCATCACGCGGCGCATGGTCGACGATGCGATCGGACGTTCGCTGAAGCGGATGGGCGTCGAATGTCTCGACCTGCTGCAGTTCCATTGGTGGGACTATGACGACCCGAGCTATCTCGATGCGCTCAAGCATCTCGTCGACGTGCAGCGCGAGGGCAAAATTCGTCATCTGGCGCTCACCAACTTCGACACCCAACGCGTGCGAATCATCACCGAAGCGGGCATCCGTATCGTGTCGAATCAGGTGCAGTACTCAATTGTCGATCGCCGGCCGGAAGCTGCGATGGCGCCGTTCTGCCGTGAGCATCGCATCACGCTACTCACGTATGGCACGGTGCTGGGCGGACTGCTGTCGGAGAAGTATCTCGGCCGGACGTCGCCGCATCGCGGCGAACTCAACACCGCGTCGCTGCAGAAGTACAGCAACATGATCGATGCGTGGGGCGGATGGGCGCTCTTCCAGCAGTTGCTCGGCGCGCTGAAACCGATCGCCGACAAGCATAGCGCGAGCATTGCCAATGTTGGCGTGCGTTACATCCTCGATCGTCCTGCGGTGGCTGGCGTGATCGTCGGCGCGCGGCTCGGCGTCGCGGAGCATATCGCGGACAATGCGCGCGTGTTCAGCTTCACACTCGATGACGACGATCGAGCGCGCATCGATGCGGTGCTGGCAAAATCGCGCGACCTGATGAAAGTGATTGGCGATTGTGGTGATGAGTACCGCTAAAAGACGACCGGCAGTTCCAGGTACTCTCGGTATATAAAGTCGCGATGCTCGATCAGCGTCGGCGACATCGCGGCGATTACCGACGGACTTTTCTCGGTGTACATGTCGCGGAAGTTCGTCGCCATCGGG
>DATGKG010000030.1:0-9086 GCA_035294805.1 Binataceae bacterium (SeqCode)
CTTCCGAAGCCCGTCGTGCTGCCCGACCTCGCCGAGATGGCGCAGCGCGCGACCACCCAACTCATTCAGAATCAGGGAGGGAAGGCGCTCGGCAAGCTGTTTAAAAAGGGCAAGGGCTTGAACATCCCGTTTCTAGATAATGCTGGCGGCAATGGCGGAAGCGGCGGCAATTCGAAGCCGTCGAACAACCCGCTCGATCAGTTGAAGGGACTATTCCACTGATCAGAGGTTGAGCTGCACCACCGTGGCGCCGGCACCACCATGATGCGGTTCCGCCTCATGATACGTCGAGCTGTAGGGCGAAGTGGCAAGGTATTCGAGAACAGCCTTGCGCAGCGCGCCGGATCCGATGCCGTGGATGATACGCACCTCCTTGCGATTGGTGAGGTAGGCCTGATCGAGGAATTCCTCGAGCTTGCGCAGCGCTTCCGTGGTGCGCATGCCGATAAGATTCAGTTCCTCACGCTCGCTCGCATCGGAACGCACGGTGATTGAGGGAACGGCACGGCGCTCGCGAGCGTCCGCCGCGATTGATTCCGCTCGCGCGCGGCGCAGCCGCTCCGGCGACACCTCGATGCGCAAGCCACCGCGGGTAATGACGGCTTTGCCGGGCTCCATCACGACCAGCTCGCCGCGAATACCGCCCAACTCGACCACATCGCCGACTTTCAGAGGCGCTTGATCGGATTCCGTCTCCTCCTCACGAGGAATGGGAGCGGCGCTCTCGATTCTTTCTGCCACACGCGACTGGAACTGGCTGAGGTCGCGCCGCGATTTGGCGCCGCTGCGGATCTCTTTCAGAAGTTCGTCGCCCTCGCGCCGGAAATCCGTCATCAGGCCGGTGACTTCATCGCGAAGCCGCTTGCGCTCGCGCTCGAATCGTTCCCGCGCGCGCTCCTCGGCAGCAGTCGCCTCGCGTTGCCGTTCAGCCAGTTCGGCAGAACGCTCACGCGCGCGAGTCACTTCTACCTCGAGGCTGGCGCGCTGCTGTTCGAGACGTTCGATCGCGGTTTCCAGCTCGATGCTGCTCTCGCCCATCGCGGCCTGCGCGCCCTTGATGATTTCCTCGGGAAGCCCGAGCCGTCGCGCGACCACCAGGCCGTAGCTCTGCCCGATGGTGTGCGGCTTGAGTCGATAGAGCGGGACGAGGCGGTCGGGATCGAAATCCACCGCCGCGACTTCGAAGTCGGAGCGCGAGTATGCGTTGAGCTTGACGGCGGTCGAATGCGTCGCGACCGCGACCAGACATTTGCGCGCCGCAAGATGATTGATAAGACCGATCGCAAGCGCCGCACCTTCGGCAGGATCGGTTCCGGCGCCCGGTTCATCGAGAATGACCAGCGCAGGCTCTACGAGCGAGCGCACGATTTCAGAAAGGTTGGCGATATGCGCGGAAAACGTCGAGAGGCTGGTCTCGATCGATTGCTCGTCGCCGATATCCGCAAACACGCTGCGAAAGATCGCGAGCTTGCTGCCTGCGCGCGCCGGGATGAGAAGACCTGCCTGCGCCATCAGGGAGAGCAGCCCGAGCGTCTTCAGCGCGACCGTCTTGCCACCGGTGTTGGGGCCCGAAATCACGATGCCCTTGTGCTCGGCGGGAATGCGCAAATCGATCGGGACCACATCGTGCACCGCGACCGCGAGCAGCGGATGGCGCGCTTCGAGCAACTCGACCTCACCCGAGCTAATGGCTGGTTCGCTGCAATCGAAGCGCTCGGCAAAAATCGCACGCGCGTTGAGCGCGTCGAGCGCCACCATCGCATCGAAAGTGAGATGCAACTCGTTGGAGTAGCCGCGCACCATCGCCGAGAGCTGCATCAGGATGCGATGCTCCTCGGCCTCGACCTCGCTTTCGAGCATCATCAGGCGGTTGTTCAGCTCGACCGCCCACATCGGCTCGACGAAGAGCGTCTCGCCCGAGACCGAGCGATCCTGCACGATGCCCGCGAGCTTCTCGGTGTAGTTCAGCTTGAGCGGCAGCACGAAGCGATGGTTGCGCAGTGTGACGAGATAATCGGAAACAAACGCCTCCATCCCGGGCTGATTGAGCGAGCGGAGCAAACGCGCCTCCAACTCGACACGCTCCTCGCGCAGGCGATTGCGCAACCGCTTGAGCGCGGGGCTCGCATCGTCGAGGAGCTGGCCGTCATCGGCAAGAGCCTTGAGCAGCGCATCGGCGAGTTCCTTGGGTGCGAGGAGATTGGCCGCGATCCTCGCGACATGCGGGAAGGGCTCGACGCGCGAGCGGATAAAACTTTGGACGTGCCGCGAGGACAATACGAAATCGCGAATCTTCACCAGCGACTCGCCATCGAGGATGGCGCCCTCGCGCGCGGCCGCGAGGAAGAGCGAGCGGAGGTCGGAGAACTCCTGGATAGGAATCGATCCGGTATGCTGGCGCAGCTCGGCCATCTCGGCCGTCGCGCGCAAACGGTCGCGCACGATATCGGCATCGATGGCGGGGCGCAGATGCGACAGAACCTCGCGCGCAGGCTCCGAGGCCGCCATCGACATGACGAGCGTCATGACCTTATCGAATTCGAGAGCCTTGAGATCCCGGTCCCGCATAACGATCGGATTATTTCATCGCGTTAAGCATCGCGCGAGTGAAACGATGTCGTGAGGTGGAAGCTCCAGCTTTTTCACTATGACGCGAGCGCAAGCCCCTTCTCCGGTCGTTTCAGCGACGCTCGCGAGGCGAGCTTGCTTCAGAAAGACAATATGAGAGAAGCAGTCACTCGGGGCCGAGCATTTTTTCGGGGCGCACCATGCGATCGAAATCCTCCGCCGACAAATACCCGAGCGCGACTGCCGCTTCCTTCAAGGTCGAGCCATCGGCGTGCGCTTTCTTCGCGACCTTCGCTGCCTTGTCGTAACCGATGTGCGGGCTCAGCGCCGTCACCAGCATCAGCGAGCGATCAACGGTCTCCGCGAGCCGGTCGCGATTGGGCACGATGCCATCGACGCAATATTTGCGGAAGCCCTCGCACGCGTCCGCCAACAGCATCGTCGAATGGAGGAAGTTGTGGATGATGACCGGCTTGAACACGTTGAGCTCGAAGTTGCCCTGCGACCCCGCCATCGAAATCGCGGTGTCGTTGCCGATGACCTGGACGCACACCATCGTCATCGCCTCGCTCTGCGTGGGATTCACCTTGCCCGGCATGATCGAGGAGCCCGGTTCGTTCTCCGGCAGGCTCAACTCGCCCAGTCCGCAGCGCGGACCGGAGCCCATCCATCGGATGTCGTTGGCGATTTTCATAAGCGAGGCGGCAAGCGTCTTGAGCGCGCCGGAGGCGAACACGAGCGCATCGTGCGAGGCGAGTGCGGCGAATTTGTTCGGCGCCGATTTGAACGGGAGTCCGGTCAGCTTCGCGATGCGCGCCGCGACCTTCTCCGCGAACTGCGGATAAGTGTTCAGGCCGGTGCCGACGGCAGTGCCGCCAATCGCGAGGTCATAGATGTCGGGCAACGTCATCGCGATGCGATGGAGGTCGGCTTCGAGCTGCGCGACGTATCCGGAGAATTCCTGGCCGAGCGTCAGCGGGACGGCGTCCATCAAATGGGTGCGGCCGATTTTGATGATCGGATCGAAGAAGTCCGCCTTATCGCGCAGCGCCTCGAGGAGCCTCTTCACCGATGGGATCAGCCGATGGTTAATCTCCTCGGCCGCCGCGATATGCATCGCGGTCGGAAAAGTATCATTCGATGATTGCGCCATGTTGACGTCGTCGTTGGGATGAATCGGTTTCTTCGATCCCATTTCGCCGCCCGCCAACTGGATCGCGCGATTGGAGATGACCTCGTTCGCGTTCATGTTGGTCTGCGTACCAGAACCGGTCTGCCAGATGCGCAAGGGAAAATGCTCGTCGAGTTTTCCTTCGATGACTTCGTCGGCAGCTTGCACGATCAGCGTCGCCTTGTCGGCGGGAAGCTTGCCGAGTTCCCGATTAACTTCGGCGCAGGCTTTCTTGAGGAGGCCAAACGCGCGGATGATGGAGCGCGGCATCCGATCGTGGCCAATAGCGAAGTGCAGCAACGAGCGTTCGGTCTGCGCGCCCCAGTAGCGATCGGATGCGACCTCGATCGCGCCCATGCTGTCGGTCTCGGTGCGATGGGGACTGCGGTGACGATGCTCACTCATGATGCATACTCCTTAAATCCTGTGCGATGCGCGCCTCTTCCCCGCGCCGCCAACCAGCCTTATTGTACTTGAGGTTTTGGGCGCGGAAAGCGATATTTCGGCGCGGAACTTTTCAACCTTGCGCGGTCCATATAGGTTAGAAAAACTCGGCTCACAAGAGAGGATGGTATCCCATGCCCTGGACTATAACGCGGCTATGCATCGATTGCCTCGACACCGGATGCGTGAGTGTCTGCCCGGTGGATTGCATCTATGAATACGTGGGCACCGACAAAGTAAAGTTTCCCAACCAGCTCTATATCGATCCCGACGAATGCATCGATTGCGGCGCGTGCGAGCCGGAATGCCCGTGGCAAGCGATCTTCGAAGAGCCCGCGGTGCCGGAAGTCTTCAAATCCGATATCGATCTGAATCACGCGCTGCTGGAGCTGAAGGATAATTTCAAGGTGAAAGCCTTCGAACAGGGCAAGCATCCGACCGCCGACGAGGTCGCGGAGAACAAAAAGAAGTGGGGCCTGGATCCCAACGCATAGCCGCCACCGTCCGGCCGAAAACGAGTCCAGGGAGCGAATAGCTCTGATAGTGCGCGCGCCGCATCATTAAAAATTCAGCGGCGGTTCATGGGAGTCGCTTATGAGGCTCCGAGGAACGCTGCGAACGCATCGGGGAGTCTTCCCGGCACTGGCCTGATTCATCTTTCTGGACCGCGCCGCCTTCGTAATCCGCGCAAAACCAACAGGGCCAAGGTTCGATAAGATTTGCTTGTGCAGCGCTCTGCTTGGATTAGGCGCGAACGTCTTTCTGTCCGGAGAATCTGTTCTAATGAGTGGTATAACCTCTTCTAATTCTCCAAAGAGTTAGAAATTACCCTAAAAATAAATCGCGTTGACATTCAATTTCCCCACTTTTAATGTCGCCCCCCAGATGGAAAACTTACCCCTCATCGGAGGTCTCGACTATGCGGTTTGATGGAACCAAGGGCACCAAGCGCAAAATCTCCGCGCTGGTCACCCTGTGTATCTCACTTGCGCTGGCCACTTCGGCCTTGGCGCAGGTTAAGCCGGGCGACTTCATTACCCCGGAGAACGCCAGCAAGGTGAAAGATCTTGTAGGGCCCGGCGTGTATTACAAGGTCGAGCACGGGATGTCGATGAAGATCATTCCTTCTTCGCGCATCGACTGGCCGCCTCCTTATAAGGACGCGACCGAAAAGTACTCAGAGCAGGTCCGCTTGAGCAACGACCATCGCAGCATCGTGGGGTACGTCGCCGGCCAGCCCTTCCCGCTGATCGATCCCAACGATCCCTTCGTCGCGACCAAGGTCGTATGGAACAACGTGTTCCGTCCGATCACCAGCGACGACTACGACCTGCGCTTCTACGATTGCGATTCCTCATTCGAAACGCGCGGCCCGCAAACCAAACAGATCGAGTATTTCCAGATCGGCCACTATGCCGGCTATGACCTTGCGGGACGTACCGAAGTCGAGCCGATTCCGACCGATCCCGATTTCAAGACCACCGGCCGCTATTGGCTGTTCGGTCTCTATCCGATCCTGTCGCCGCAGGAAATTCGTGGTACCGGCTTCATCCGCTGGCGCTATGCTGACCCGCGCCGTGGCGATGACATCTGGAGTCTGGATGCCGGTTCGCGCCGCATCCGCCGTATCAACGAAGCGATCATGAGTTCGTCCACCGCGTCGGGAACCTCGGCCCACTCATGGGATCCTGACCACTATTCGGGTTTCAATCCGAAGACCGAGCAGTACAACTATAAATTCCTGGGCGAGAAGAACATGCTCGGATGTGCCCATGCTGCCCATTCGCCCGAGCAGCGATGCGCCACCGACGGCGGCACCAGCGCATGCCCCGAGGATTGGGAAATGCGCCATATGTACGTCATCGAAGCGCTTCCCGATCGGAGCCGCATCAACGCTATCGATTCGCGCACCGTCATCTACATGGACAGCGAAATGTGGTTCGAGCCGTACATCGATACCTACGATCGTTCCGGCAAACTCTTCCGCAGCCACATCTACTGGCTGGCGACGCGTGACCGTCCGGTTCCGGATGCCAAGGTCGCCATCTATCCCTTCAAGCGCTCGTTCGTCGTAGGCGCGGTCTCGACCGACGTACAGTCCGGCCTCGGCACGATGTGCTACCTGCCGGGCGTCGAGACGCCGGAGCGCGAGTGCTGGTACATCAATATGGGCGCGGTGGACAAGACTTTCTTCACCACCGACGCGATGGTTCGCGCAGCCAGCTTCTAGTAGCTAAAACGATCGCTCGATAACAACTGGCGCGGCCCCTCTAAGGGTCGCGCCAGTTCCTTTTTCGTCTTCGTCTTGAATTCCTGACCGCGTCGCATCGTCGAACCCCTCGATACTTCGTAACCTGGAGCTATGACGATGAGAAAAGATCGCTTCGGACGATATCTCCCGATCATGACGGCGGTGACTGCGATGGCGCTCTATCCGGCGCCGTCCAACGCGCAAACGATGACCGACAAGGCGAAATCGGCGCTGACCGATACCGCTGACACCGCGAAGGCGATGGTTAATGGCGCCCCGGCGGCCGGTTCTCCGGCGGACGTGCTATCGCAAATTCACGCCACCAACGAGGCCGAGATGAAAGTCGGCAGGTTGGCAGAGAAGAAAGGTTCTACCGAAGACGTCCGCAACTACGGAAAAGAGCTGGCCAGGGATCATAGCGCCGCAGATCGCAAAGTGATCGGGCTCGCGAAGGAAGAAGGAATCGAGCTGGCCCCGCCGGCAGGCGCCAGCGTCGACCTCCAGAAGAAAGAAAACCATAACGGCGCCGTCGCCGAAATGCTCGCCAATGTCAGCGGCAACACCTTCGATCGCGATTTCCTCGAGGCGATGCAGAAGGACCATGAGAAAGACATCGCGAAGCTGACCGAGGCGATGAACTCGACCAGCGACCCCAAACTGAAGAACCTCATCGCGGAGCTGCTGCCGAAGCTGAAACATCATGAGGAGATGGCGGAGAAGCTGCGGACTCGGGCTAATGCTGCGGCAGGTTCCGGCAAAACCGCTACCGGCTATTAGTCTCGCCTCATCGCTGCTAAAAACTGGCGCGGCCTCAAGTGGTCGCGCCAGTTTGCATTTCGGCGACCGCTGCCTGACTGCGCGGTGTGTTGCGATTACATTAGTTCTCCGATGGCTGCTGCAGGATGGCGTGGACGATTGACCGCGGCTCTATGCGTCGGGGTGTTCCTATTGATGGCATCCTCAGTGCCGGCCAATGCGCGCGTCGCACGCCACAAGGTTCGCCATCATCACAAAGTCCGAAAAGTCCAGAAGATCGAGCCCGTGCGGGGAGTGTTTACTTCCGACGGGCATCTGATCGAGGAATTTCATTGCGTGCCCGCGCGCGCCGGCAAATTCCCGGTCGTGATGCTTCTCCATGGATGCGCGCCGCAGGACTTTGCCACCCCGCAATTCAAGGAAATGTGCAGCGAACTGGCCCAGCACGGCTACTACACGATGTTTATAGAATATTACGGACGGGCGGGTACGCCGAATTGCAGCGACCTCGCGATGACGCCGACCTACAGCCTCGAGCCGAACACTCCGCTGCCCGACGATCTTTGGATGCGCGACCTGATCGCCGCGCGAGACTCGCTCGCACAAAATCCCAAGGCCGATACGAAGCGGCTGGGCGTCATCGGCTTTTCCTTTGGCGGTACGCTCGCGGTGATCACCGCGGCGCTCAACCCGGGCGTCATCAGCGCGATCGTCGATTATTATGGATACTCAAACGATCGCGTCGAAGCTGCGGTCGCGCGCCTCGCGACATTTCCGCCGACGCTCATATTGCAGGGCGACGAGGATCGCCGCGCGCACGTGATCGATTCGATTCATCTGCACAACGTGATTGCGAAGCGCCAGCCGGAAACCGAGATCCACGTTTACCCGGGGGTCGAGCACGCCTTCAATTTCCATGATGCAATCGGCTACGACCACGACGCATCGGCGGACGCCTGGTCGCGCACGCTGTCATTTCTCGACATGCAGTTGAAATGAGCGGATGAGTGGTGAATAAGATAGACGAATAAAAGGCGAAACGTCAATGAATCCGGGCACTTAATGGGTTTGTTTTTTCACTTTGATGAGAAGTGGCAGCCATTCGGTGGGTTCGTTTATGTAATCGACCGCGAGGCGTGCCCTTTTGCCAATCCGAAGATCGCTGACTTCCTTCAACCTCTCTCCCTCTTAGGGAGAAACACGGGTGAGGGACTGGCGCCTCGCCTGCCGGTCGCCCTGAGCCAAGCGCAGGGTCTCGAATGCACGGTGGGTTCGTTTTTGCCATCCCCCTTCCTCTCCCGCGTCTTTCCATGGGAGAGGAGGCGCAGATGAGGGTGCTGCGAATGCCACCTCGCCATCGAAAAAACCCGTTTCTTTGCTGAAGATAATGGGTTTGTTTTTGCATTTTCCGAGATGGAGCGCGGCGCGCCATCGTTCCTGTGATGGGTTCGTTTATGCAAATGGCGGCCGCCAAGCGCAATGGGTTTGTTTTAGCATTTCGCGAATAGATTGCTTGCTTCTCCACCGGTTGTCCAAACCCGCCTGACTACAGGGTAGCATCGATTTCGTGTGGCATCATCTCCTCTCGTATGGAACCGCATGGAACCAGTTCCTCAGTCCAATTCGGCTCGAGAGATGATATAAATGTGCGCAGCTCACTCAGGAAATTAGAGTTTTTCGATGGCAACACGCGAGCAGGTTCCTCAAAATTTCAAGCTCGAAGGTAGCGCAGCGCAGTTGCGGTGCCTGATGGAAACGATCGCCGAAGCTCTCAAACGTGCCGCGCAGAGCACCGAGCCGGTGGCCGCGCAAGGGAATATCGGCTCGCTCGATATCGAGGTGCGGGTCCATAATCCCGACGCCACGTTGGCCGTTCGTCCGGATAGCCGAGAGGAA
>DATGKG010000031.1:0-2148 GCA_035294805.1 Binataceae bacterium (SeqCode)
CGACCTGCGCGATGGCGGATGAACTCGGTATCGAGATCGATTGGCTGCCGATGGTCACTGGCCAGTCGCCCGCGCCGCCAACGGGAAACGATCGCGGCGCGCGGCACCGCCGCATTCGTGCGGATTATCTCGACCGCGATGTGGCGCGCTACGCGGCGGCGCGCGGACTTGAGATTCGCGGCTTCGATCGGCATCGCGACTCGAGCCTCGCCGCGCTCGGTCTGCTATGGGTGAAACGCCAGTCGCCGCAGCTCACCCGCACGTACATAGACCGCGTGTTCGAACGTTACGGACGCGACGCGCTCGACATCGCCGATGAGAACGCGATACGCGCACTGCTCGAAGAAATCGGCGCTCCAATCTCAGGATTCGAAGCATTCGCGAAAGATGAGGGGCGCACTGAGCTTGCACGGATTCAATCGGAGCTGCGCGACGCGGGAGCATTCGAGGTTCCAACCTATCTTCTGAACGGCGAGGTCTACCTCGGCCGCCAGCATCTACCGCGCATCCGCTCGATGCTATCCGCCTAAGACTGGACGACGCGCAAATCGTGGCCGGTCATTTCGGACGGCGCTGCAATTCCGAGCATCGCGAGGAAGGTCGGCGCCACATCATAAAGTGCGCCGTTCGCGAGCCGTCCCTTATAAGAAGGATCGACGAGGATCAGCGGCACCGGAAAAGTGGTATGCGCGGTATGCGCCTGGCCGGTCGCCGGATCCGCCATGAACTCCGCGTTGCCATGATCCGCGGTGATGAGCGCGACGCCGCCGCGCTTGTGGAGCGCATCGATCACGATGCCGAGCGCGATGTCGGTCGCCTCGACCGCCTTCACCGTCGCGTCCATCACGCCGGTATGGCCGACCATGTCGGGATTCGCGAAGTTGATGACGATGACATCGACGTTGCCCGCGGCGACTTCTTTCGCGGCGCGCTCGGCGATGTCCTTCGCGCGCATCGTCGGTTCGAGGTCATAGGTCGCGACCTTTGCGGACGGAATCAGCGCGCGCTCCTCGAATGGAAATGGCTTCTCGACGCCGCCGTTGAGGAAATACGTCACGTGCGCATACTTCTCGGTCTCCGCGATGCGGATGTTGCGGATTTTCTCGCGTGCGAAAACTTCCGCGAGCGTGTTGCGGATGTCCTCGGGGCCGAATGCCGTCGGCAGGTTGAAGCTGCGATCGTATTCGGTCATGCACACATACCCGACCTTTGGAAATCGCGTGCGCGCGAATCCGCTGAATGACTCCAACGCGAGCGCGCTGGTCAGCTCGCGCGCGCGATCGGCGCGGAAGTTGTAACAGATGATCTGATCGCCATCGCTGACGCGACTCGGTTTGCCGATGGAGACGGGATCGACAAATTCGTCGCTCTTGTCCGCGATATAGGATTTCTCTACTGCCTCGCTCGCGGATGCGACGACCGGCGCGTCGCCCTCGACGATATTGTGCCATGCGCGCTCGACGCGGTCCCATCGCTTATCGCGATCCATCGCGTAGTAGCGTCCGTTGACGGTCGCGATGCGCCCGCGTCCGATTTCCTTCAGCTTCGCTTCGACGCGATCGATGAATGGCAGCGCCGAGCGCGGCGGCTTGTCGCGCCCATCGAGGACGGCATGCACCGCAATGTCGCCCGAATCGTTCTTCGCCGCGAGATCGAGCAGCGCCATCAGATGATCGATGTGGCTATGCACGCTGCCGTCCGAGAGCAGTCCCCACAGATGCAGCGTGTGTCCGGCCGAGCTGCGAATCGCATTGAGCAGCGCGGGGTTGTGCGCGAAGTTGCTCTTCTCGATCGCCTTCGTGATGCGCATCACGTCCTGATAAATCACGCGGCCGGCGCCGATGGTCAGGTGACCGACCTCGGAATTCCCCATGATGCCGGGCGGCAGCCCGACCGCCTCGCCCGAGGCGTCGACTTCCGAGTGCGCGCAGGTTTGGTAGAGGCGATCCATCGTGGGCGTTTTCGCCATCGCGATCGCGTTGGCCTCGCGCGCCGCGCGAAGACCCCATCCATCGAAAATGATCAGCGCCGCAACTGGAGGTCTCGCCATCACTTCACCGCCGCGCCGTGGTTGAATGCGGATGCGCCCGGATAGACGGCGCGGTCGCCCAACTCCTCCGCGATGCGCAACAGCCGATTGTACTTCGC
>DATGKG010000032.1:0-12959 GCA_035294805.1 Binataceae bacterium (SeqCode)
GTTTTCGCATCCGACCACATCGCGACGACCGCATCCTGGAGGATGTGGCTTACCCATCGAGGGCCGAGCCGCTGACGACCTTCGACGCGTGCGATCGTGAGTTCATCGCCCGCGACGAGGGCCAGACGAAGGTCCGGGCCGAGGGCTTTCGAAACCGAGCGGATCACTGCCCACCGCAGAAACCGCGAGTCGGCGACCGTGAACGCAGGAGCACCGGAAACCGGACCCGCGAAGTCGTCCTCGATGAGCAGGGTGTTCGGCGCCTTCGCAAGCACAGCGCGAAGTTCTGCCGCACGTTTCTTGTCGATCGCGGCGCCGGTCGGATTCTGCGCCCGGGGCGTAAGAATCACCGCCTTCGCGTCGGCGCGGATTGCCGCGGCGAGCGAATCGGGCTGCATCCCGAATTCATCGAGCGCGACCGGCTCAGCGATCATTCCAAGCGCCGCGATGAGGTCGAGCACGCCGGTATAGCTGGGATCCTCGACCGCGACGACGTCGCCGGGTGACAGGTGCGCCTGCAAGACGCGCTCGATCCCATCGATGGCGCCGCTCACGACGGCGATCTCATTGGCTGGAACGCGATCGCCTCTGAAGGATCGTCGCGCCAGTTCGATAAGCCGCTCGCTGTTTGTTTCGTTTCCGTAGAGCTGATGCTTTGCCGCGATCCTCGCGAGAATCGGATGCAGTGCCGGCAGCAATTCCGGATCGGGATTGCCGTCGGCGAGATTGACCGCACCGGCCGGCGCGGTCGGTCCGGCGGGAGTCACCAAAGGCGGTCGTCGATTGACGATGGTGCCGCGCCGACCGCCCGCCCGCACCAGCCCGCGCACCCGCAGAGATCGATAAGCCGCGGCAACTGTCGTCGGGCTAACCTGAAGCTGATCGGCCAGGGTTCGAATTGGCGGCAACACCGTTCCTGCGGCGAGCTTCCCACTGCGGATCTGCTCCTCGATGCTGGAGGAAATCTGGTTGCCTGATTTCCCGACGATCTGATACGTATGTGCTGTCACATTCACTATTTTGTACTGTTACATAAAGGCAGCGCAAATGGAAGAGATCAAGCCAACCGCTCGAACTACCGTCAATCGGATGCGCAAACGCGGCACTTACGACCGCGAGGTCATCCATTCGATTCTCGACCGCTCGCTGGTCTGCCACGTCGGTGTGACTATCGATGGCGCGCCGCGCGTATTGCCGACCTTGCATGCGCGTATCGACGATCGCGTATACATCCACGGTGCCGCGAGTAATCGCATGCTAGGCACTGCAGCGGAGGGCGTCGAGATCTGCCTGACTGCGACGCTTATCGATGGCCTAGTGATGGCGCGTTCCGCGTTTCACCATTCGGTGAATTATCGCTCGGCGGTCATCTTCGGCGTCGCGAGGGAAGTCACGGACACCCCGCGCAAGCTGGCCGCGATGCGCGCGCTGGTCGAGCACATCGCGCCTGGACGCTGGGAAAATTCCCGCCAGCCGAACCCCAAAGAGCTCGCGGCGACCTCGATTCTGGAGCTTCCGATTAGCGAGGCATCCGCGAAGGTGCGCACCGGCGGCCCGCTCGACGACGAAGAGGACTACGCCCTGCCCCACTGGGCTGGCGTGATTCCGCTTCGCACCAACGCGCTGGTTCCGATTGCGGATTCGCGGCTGACGCCGACCATCACGATGCCGCCGCACATTTTCGAGTATCGCGCACCCGACGCTCGCATCGCCGGCTCCGCGCATGATGGTGCGCCGTTCGAGCGCCGCGTCGATACCTTCCTCATCAGCAGCGATGCCGCGCGGCTCGACCTCGACGTTATCCACGATTTTCTTTCGACCAAGTCGTATTGGGCGCAGGGCGTGCCTCGCGAGGTGGTCGCGCGTTCAATCGCGAATTCGCTGGGCTTCGGCGTTTACGATGGAGCGCGGCAAGTCGGCTTCGCCCGCGTGATTTCCGACTACACGACGTTCGCGTATCTAGCCGATGTGTTCATCGTCGAGGCGTATCGAGGTCGCGGCCTGTCAAAAGCGCTGATGGACGCCGTCTCATCACATCCGCATCTGCAAGGCCTGCGGCTATGGACGCTGCGGACTGCCGACGCGCACGGGCTCTATCGCAAATTTGGCTTCACGGACCCTGCGCGGCCGGAACGCCAAATGGAACGCAGCGATCCCGACATCTACCGGCGCACGAACGCGGGCGCAAAGTAGGATGTACATCCCGAAAGCATTCGCGATCACGGACGGCGAGGCGCTGCATGCGTGCATCGAGGCTTACAGTTTCGCGACGCTCGTCACCACCGTCGACGGCGCGCCGTTCGCGACGCGGCTTCCGATGCTGCTGGACCGCGATGCGGGAGCGCACGGAACATTGATTGGTCATGTCGCGCGCGCGAATCCGCATTGGCGAAGTTTCGATAGCGGCGCGCAAGCACTCGCGATGTTCGACGGTCCTCATGCGTACATCTCGCCGCGATGGTACGCGACTGCGCCGGCGGTGCCGACGTGGAATTACGCGACTGTGCACGCGTACGGAATTCCGCGCGTCATCGAAGATCCGCACCGTGTTGAGGCGATCGTCGATCGACTCGTCGCGATTCATGAGAAACCGATGGCGCGTCCATGGTCTGCGCGTGAGGTGCCCGCCGAATTCAAAGCCAATCTCTTGAAGGCGATCGTTGGATTCGAGATGCCGATCGATCGTATCGAAGGCAAATTCAAATTCGGGCAAAATCGGCCGCTCGAGGATCAAGCCGCGATGCTCGATGAGTTGGAAAGCAGCACTCTTCGCGATCCACAACGCCTCGCCGAACTGATTCGCGAGCACACTCGTCGCTCTGCGAGCTAGATGCTTGCGCCGCTTCTAACCGGCAGCTTATATAACAAGCGTTAGGAAGCGCTGCTTCCATCCACATCGCGTCGGCTGCGAAGCGGCGCGAAAAAGAGGAAGACATGGATTTCAATTGGAACCCCGAGGAAGAGGCCTTTCGCCACGAGTTGCGCGGCTGGCTCGAGGCCAATTTGCCCAAGGATCGCCGCAATGCCGATGGCATGGACTTCATGCACGAGGAAGGTGGCGACTGGCAGCGGCGTTTAGCGTGGCATAAGAAGGCGCACGCCGCCGGATGGGTCGGGATTAGCTGGCCGAAGGAATACGGCGGACGCGGCGCGAACCTGGTTCAGCAGATCATCTACAACGAAGAGATGGCCCGGGCCAGCGCGCCCGCGCTGGTCAATGGCCTCGGCATCATGCTGGTCGGCCCGACCATCATCCATTGGGGAACCGAGGAACAGAAGAAGCGCTACGTGCCGAAGATTTTGTCGGGCGAGGAAATCTGGTGCCAGGGATATTCGGAGCCCGGCTCCGGTTCCGATGTGGCGTCGCTGCAGACGCGTGCGGTCGAGGAAGGCGACTACTTCATCATCAACGGACAGAAGGTATGGACCTCGGATGCGCATCACGCCGACATGTGCATCCTGCTGACGCGCACCGATCCATCGGCCCCGAAGCACAAGGGCATCAGTTACATCCTCGTCGATATGCATAGCCCGGGTGTGACGGTGCGGCCGCTGGTACAGATCACCGGCGACGCGAATTTTAACGAGGTTTTCTTCGAAGATGTGAAGGTGCCGAAGAAGAACCTCATCGGCGAGAAGAATCAGGGATGGCAGGTCGCGATCACCACCCTGATGTTCGAGCGGTCGGGCATCGGCGGCGGGCGCGACATGCTCGGCGCAGTCAAGGAACTGCGCAACCTCGCGCAGAGCGTGCGGCACAATGGCTCGACGGCGTGGGACAACTCCGACGTGCGCCAGAAGATCTCTCAATTCGCGTGCGAAGCCGCAGCCATAAAATATACCGGCTTTCGTCAGATCACGCGGCGCCTCAAGGGTTTGCCTCCGGGCCCCGAGGGCTCGGTGCTGAAACTCACGGTGAGCGAGCTCAATTTGCGCATGAACAAATTCGCGATGGAGCTGCTCGGACCGTACAGCCAGATGGACTTCAAGGCTCCGTACGCGTTCGACAAGGGCAAGTGGTCGTACCGGATGCTCGCATCGCGCGCGCTCACTATCGCGGGCGGCACCAGCGAGATTCAGCACAACATCATCGGCGAACGCGTGATGGGGCTGCCAAAGGGGTGATTGATAATTAGATAGATCCTCCATAAGGGCGGCCCAAGGCGGGTCGCCCTTTTGTTTTCCAGTTTCAAATCAGGGAGACGAGCGATGGAAGGAAAGCTGGTTCGTATTCGGGCATACGAAAAGTCCGACCTCGACGCATTGATGAAGTGGGTCAACGACGAAGAGGTTACGCGCAATCTCGCTGCTTCAATGATCTATCCGTTGTCGCGCGCGGCCGAAGAAAGCTATCTGAGCACCAACGCCTCGGGCGGCAGTCCCGATTGCCGATGGGCGATCGAGACACTCGCGGGCGACTATCTGGGTGGTATCAGCCTGATGACTATCGACTGGATCAATCGCAGCGCGCAGGTCGGCATCGTAATAGGAATCAAGCAACATTGGGGGAAAGGCTACGGCACCGATGCGATGCGAGTGTTGCTCCGGTTCGCCTTCGAAAAGATGAATCTGCATCGGGTGTGGCTCAACGCCTATGACTTCAACACTCGCGGCATCAAGTCCTATGAGAAGTGCGGTTTCCAACGCGAGGGCGTGCAGCGCGAATATCGATTTCTCGATGGCCGTTATCACGACTCGGTGCTGATGGCGATCCTCGAGCGCGAGTATAGCGAGGCGGCGAAGACCTGGTGAGCTGTCCCTAGCCGGCGAGGCCGGAGACCCGCACCGCTTGCGGACTCTTCGCGGCATTGTCGAAGATTTGGATGGAGCCGGAGCGTGCCTTACCTCCAGCGGCGGGGGCGAAGTTCACCGCGACATCACAAGTTGCGCCCGCATTCAGCACCCCGACGCAGCTCTGGCTCGGCGCGAACTCCGAACTCGTCGACGCGATATTCAAAATGGTCAGCGCGACGGCATTGCGATTGGTTATCGCGAAGGACTTCTGCAGCGTTTCGCCGACGGCAACTTTGCCGAATGCCACTGCGCGCGGCGCGATGACGACCGAACCTGCGATGGCGGCGCCACTAAGCGTCGCGCTCTGCGGACTATTCGCGGCGTTGTCGGAAATCGTTACGAAGGCATTCCCGACGCCAAGCGCCGAGGGCTGAAAGACCAATGCGAAGTTACATCGCTTACGCGGAGCCAGCGTCGCGCCGCAAGTCGTGCCCTGCGGGACGATCTGATAGCTCGCCTGTGCCGGTCCATTGAAGTTCTTTGCGACAATCGTCACGGTCTCGCTGCCGGCATTGATGAGAGTGATGGTCTGCGCTTTAGATGTTGCCCCGCTATTGCCGAAGATCACGTTGCCGAACCGCCGACTCTTCGGGGAGAGCGTCAGAGTGCTCGCGACCGGCGTGATGGCTGCGGTCGGCGTCGCTGTCAGTGTGGCGCTCGCAGTTGCAGTCGACGTAGCAGTGGCGGTGCGCGTCGCAGTTGCAGTGGGAGTCAGTGTCGCAGTTGAAGTCAGCGTGGCAGTTCTAGTCGGCGTGGCAGTTGGAGTGGGCGACGTCACTGATGTCGATGGCAGTGCGGTCGGCGTCGGGATCGGCCCGCTCGTACTAGAAAGCTCAAACGCGCCCCGACCGTGGGTTCCTGCGAATGTCACTCCATTGAGATTCTGTTCGATATCGAAAACCGGCACCACGGGAATGACGCCGAGATTAAATGGCACCCAGGTCTGCCCGAGGTTGGTACTTTGAAAAATCCCGACGTCCGTCCCGGCAAGGACGGTTTGCCCGGAGCGATCGTTGACATCGACGAGCAGGCGCAGCACCGGGATATCAGGGATCGCAGTCGCGGGAGGTGGATTTACATTTTGGGGATTTCCATCGGCTCTAAACCAATGTGCGCCGAAATCGTTGGTGAGATAGATGTGTCCGACGCGGGTTTTGGCCGTGAACCCCGAAATTCCCAGAAAAGCGACTGCCGGATTGAAGGGACTGGTAGCGATTCCCGTTGCCTGCGTTTGGGTCGGGTCGAACGGGAGATTGACGGTGACATCGGTCCATGTGCCCCCGGCAGGGTTTGAGCTACTGACCTGCACATTCGCCTGCGAGGTTTGAAAAATCTTGAATGGCGTTGGCATCCCCGTCTCGAAGGTTTGGGCCGACAAAGCATAAGCGACATTATGCATGGAGGGCGCGAACTCGAGATCCTGGATCGCGCACGCTCCGTTGGAACATCGGCCGGTGAGATCCTGGCTGGTTTGCGACGCCCACGTCAGCGCTCCATCAGTCGAGACGTACACCGAATGCGCGCCGAACAAGACCCGTTTCGCGATCAGTGGATCGCTTGCCAGCGGTGGAAAGTAGCCCGCACCTGGATCGTTGGAGGCGGCTAGCGCCGATTGAAGCGTGAAGGTCGCTTGGGCTGAATTCCACGTCAAGCCGCCATCGGTCGATCGTGAGATCGAGGGCGCGCCGTTGGCCGTCATGAAGCTGTGATAGGCGAAGGCTGGATTGACTCGATCATAAATCGCGAAGCCACTGTCGCCGTTGTCGACCGCCCTCCACGGTTGTGGCGCCATCGCGCCATTGAACATCACTGTGCCGTTACCGGCCGCGCCCACCAGCATCACGCTGTTATTCGATGGATGCGGTCCGACTCCCTGCAGAACTGCAGTCGATAGGCTGGTATTGAGCGCGGTCCAACTGCCTGATGACGAATTGTAGGAGAACAGGCCTCCGTCATTCCCCACAAAGAAGTTTCCCGGATTGAAGGGATCAGCAGCGATCGCATGCTGATTGGCAGGGACGCCGCCGTTTTGCCCTACAAAGGTCCAGCTGTTGCCAGTATTCGTGGAGCGATAGATTCCGGTCCCGCCGACGAGCACGGTCGAGGCACTTCCGTCTGACGGATCGATAAGCACGGCTTGATTGTAATCCGAGCCCGACACATTCGACGAAGCCGTTCCGTCCAGGGTCACGGTAGCGAGGTTCGCGGAGGGCACTACCCGTTGTGCCGCCTCTTTGAAGAATGCGAGGTACTCCTTACCGTCGACGGCTCCCAACAAGATGTACGCACTATTGTTACGCGCCGAGATGGTCGCACGACCGATCTCCGGATTAGCCAGGCCAGGGAAGCTCATCGCTTGCCAGGTACTGCCGCTATCGTGGGAGACGAACACACCAGATTGATAGATCGCGGCATATACATTGTTCGGATGAATCGGATCGATCTCGACATCTTCGCCAGGGCAAAAGCCACCGAAGCTTGGACAGTCGTCCTGCGTGGACAACGGCACCGTCGACCATGTCATCCCGCCGTCGAGCGATTTCCACAATCCATTGTTAGTGATGCTGCTAACAATTAGGTTGATCCCCGCACGATTCGATGTCGAGCCGGTGGATACTGCCGCATAGATGACGCGTGGAGTTTGCGTGGTATCGATCGCAATCCGCGCGATTGAGGTGTCGAGGAAACTTCCGCCTCCGGTATTTTGCGTCCACGTATTCCCCAAATCCGTCGACACGAAGATCCCGAGACCGAAGTAAGAATCGACGGTGTTATTTGCTTCGCCGGTGCCTGCGTAAATCGTCGGCGGCGTGGTGGTCGGGTCCAGGGCCAACGATCCGATTGCCAGCGTCGGCTGTGAACCGAAAATCGGCGCGAAGCTCGCGCCGCCATTGGTGCTCATCCATACGCCGCCGCCCGAGGTTCCGATGAATAATCGGCCCGCGGTGGTCGGATCGACGGCGATCGCGGTCACCTTCCCGCTTGCACTGGCCAGCGGCCCCCCGATGGGATCGCCGCCGAAGTCCGCTGTCTCATTTCGGATTGGGACTGGTCCGAGCGCCGTCCACTGCGGTGCGGTTGCCGCGGGCGATGCCAGCGCACTCGCGCGATGCTCCATCGCGCGCATTGACTCGACCGCGATCTGATAGGCATCGCGCGGGACGCCGAAGGCAAGCCCGCGCCTGCTCGCGAGGTAGTCCGCGTACTCCTCGCGCGATGCCGCTCCACTCGAGCGGACGCCATTTGGCCTCAATAATTCCGCGTCGAGATGGGCCGCCAACATAGCGACGATGCTGGCGGCGAGCAGTACCGCGGCAGGCGCGGCTCTGCGCAAATGAACGGACCGCGATCGCACGCGCCTCCTTTGCAGAAAGTGATGCGGCATCATGAGTCGGAATCGCAACTAATACAATGAGACACCACTGTAGCGACAGAGTGTTGACATCGATAGAATACGAAAGCCAAAACATAAGCGAGGAAGACAAAACAAGTCCCATAGGGCACGCCTCGTGACCCCGCGGGTGCGAGGCACATCGCGGAATTCTGTGAGATCTAAGGTGCTGTATTAACCCTCCAAATTCGAATTCTTGGACCGGGCCGGCTCATACTAGTGATGTTTGCAACAGGCACGTAAAAGCCGTCGTTCGATTCGCATTCTGGAGGCTCAGCATCGGGTTTTATGGGATCGATGTCGAATACCAGGGTGCCGTTTGCGAGCAACGTGGTTTCCTCGCCATCGGAAAGATCGGGGGACCATTGCCTTAGCGGAGGGAAAGTATCGGCGACGACCCAGGTGGCCGTCCTGAGCGCGTCCTGCAACGACTCGATGGAATCGGTGGACACTAGCTTGTACCAGCCGGAGATCTGCGGTTTTCCGTAAGTGTCATTCCCGAGCATGACCACCGTGGCACCCTGTGGAACGTGATCTTGCATCCAGATGCGGGCAATCGTACGCGTATCGGTCTGATTGAGAAACTTGTCGAGTTGCACGTCTCGAATCACCGATGGCGCGAGTAGAAGAAGCAAAGGTATCGTCGATAGGTAGCCTAAGCGCTGTCCTATCCAGGAGCGCGTCAGAATTACGATGTCGGCGGCCATTATTCCACCTATCAAGGCCATCGCCACCAGTGGATTTATCAGATAGCGGAACAGGAGCCACGGATGACCGCCGATAAGACTAAGAAAACAGACCAGGACGAATGCCAGCACCGCATAGGTGCCGGGTCTTGGACGGATGGCGATCCACACCAAAGCTACAAGCAGGAAGATTTCCAGTTCAACTCCAACACTTGCCGGCAGGGCGCGAAGAGTTAGCCATCGCCATCCGTAGTCGTTTGGCCCGTGAGCGCCACCAAAATGTAAGTAGTACTCATGCAATGCCGCGAAGTCTGATTTAGTCTGCGCCCAATCGAGAAAAAGATAAGGATTCACGGACAGGAATGTGAAGATTGCAGCACCACCCGCGAGGGAGAGTCTTCGATCACGCAAAGAAGCTATAAGAGGCTTGCCGACTCGCCGGCATGCTTCCAGATGTGCGACGAAAATGCCAACGGCCACTGCGCCCGAGGTGTAGTGTGTGGCGGCCGCAAGCCCGCAGAAGATGCCAGCCATACAATAGTCTATCGATCGAGCGCGGACAGGAATCCGCAGCATCATCAGGATACTCAGCGCCAGCCAAAATCCGGCAGGTACTTCGACTTTCACGAACTTGGAGTCGCGGACATGAAGAAATGTTACGGCCATGATAGCGGCCGACATAATGCCTGTGGTGGGCCCTGAAACCGTCGCCCCCGCGAGATAGATCACAGGTATGGTAGCAGTACCCATCGCGGCCGCTATGTATCGTCCGATCAGATAAGCTTGCGCCTGATTGTTAGAGTTGTACGCGGCATGAAGATCATGACCTGAACCGCTAAGCGTGGCGTAGGAACGCAAGACGGCGTGAGTGAGATAAGTCTGAGCGGCCGGATAAATCGCCAGATGCGGATTCCAGTCCTCTTCGAAATCCAGTGCTCTTGGTACGATCTTCTCCTCGTCGGGACGAAACTGATCGGGGAGACCAAAGTTGATTGAGGAGAATCTTAACCAGCCTGCAAGCAAGGTGATCCCGACGAGCAACCCATACCTTGCCAGACTAACGATGCGCAGGTGACTGGACACCGTCGGAGCGCAGCCATCCATTTGCGTTTGCGCCAAGGATGACGGAAGCCTCTACCTCAACTTGCAGGACTGATTCGGAAGCCGATCTTCGGGAAATGATTGACGAGCTTGCCCAAGCTCGGCTCTTCGCGCTCGATCGCAATTTCATAGATCGATGATGCGACGACTTTGCCGACCACCGGATCGAATCCGTAATCGTCGGGTGTCACCGCCACCTTGGCACCAGGCTTGAGACCGTTAGGATCGCCGGCATCTTCGTGCTCGCTCGTCGTAGGCGCGCTCTCGCGCGCGATCTTCAGCGCCTCGTCAGGGTCCATCCCCTTCATCGTGCCATGGCCCATCGCATCGATGCGCTTGAACCATCGCATCAGGTTGGGAAATTTCTGCGCGAGCGCAAACGAACTCGGCTCCGATTGCAGGAACCACACCGGATGAAACAGCGCCGCATCCGCGAGGCTGAATGACTCCCCGAGCATGTAAGTGGTCTGCTCGAGCTGGCGATCCATCATGTCGAGATACGCGCGAAGTTGATTGCGCGCATCCGGCGCCTGCGCGGGAATCTGCCCGAAGTCCGCGCCCTGCATCATCTTGCTGCGATCCGCGATGAACTCCGGGGGCACTACCGCCGCGAGCTTCTCGAAAATTACCGGCGTGGTCGACCAGAACATCCGCCGATCGGCGAAGATGTTCATCTGATGCGCCGCGCCCTCGAGCCCGTGCGGATATAGCGTCGGCTCGGGGAACAGCTCATCGATTTTGCGGATGATGATGCCGGTGTCGCAGTAGACATCCGCGCCAATCTGTAGGACGGGGATGCGCCGGTATCCGCCCGTAAGCGGAATCAGCTTCGGCTTCGGCATGATGACGGGCTGCTCGACCGCGCGCCAGGCTATCTTCTTATGCGCGAAGATTTTGCGGATTTTCTCCGAAAACGGCGAATTCACATATTGATGCAGGATGATTTCCGCCACGACACTTTCTCCTCGATACGAGTTGCAGTGATCTTCTATATGCTCATCAGCGCGCGCGCCAGATCATATTCCCTCGCCCGATGGGCGAGGTCGGTCGCGAGTCTTTGCGCGCGACCTGGAGTGGGACCTTATACAGCGCGTCCTCGCGCGATTATGGAATTCTGCTTCTGTGACTGAATCCGCAGATCCGTCGTTGCGAAATCGTAGATCGCGGGCTGAATTCAAAATTGCGGCCGTTGACCATTCGAGGCACTCCGTGCATCAGTTCAGTTGGAGGCACTTCGGGAGGACCCGCCGTGGACTACAAGATGATTTCCGCCGACGACCATCTCGACCTCGGATGGCTTCCCTCCGATCTATGGAGCGCGCGGCTTCCTCGCGCGATGCAGTCGCGCGCCCCGCACATCGAAGAGCGCGGCGGCAACGCGATGTGGGTATGCGAGGGCAAAGTCTGGGGCGCATGGGCCGGCAATGCCATCGATCCCAGCCGCCCGCGTCCCAAGATGCCGTTCGTCGATGCCCTCACGCGCGGCGGCGAGCTCGACCGAAGCCAGCGCCGTCCCGCGGTCGCCGCGCATCGCCTGTGCGATATGGATCGCGATGGCGTGCAGGCGCAGGTGATGTTCGGGCCGGTCTTCTCCATCGTCGTCGACGATCCCGAACTACGCGACGCGTGCTATCGCGCGTACAACGACTGGCTTAAGGAGTTTTGCTCAGCCGCGCCTGACCGGCTCATCGGCGTGGCGATGCTGCCTCCTGCGCCAGATAGCGCACTAGCCGAACTCCGTCGGCTGGCAAACATCGGCGGCTATCGGCAGGTCAATCTGCAGATTGCGACTGTCACGCCCCGCATCGATGATCCCGCTTGGGAGCCCTTCTGGAATGCGATTGAAGAAACCGGCCTCATCCTGTCGTTTCACGTGACGGTGTTCCTCGAAGGAATTCCGGAGCGCGCGGTCGGAAAGCCAGCGAGCGTCTTCATGGCGACCAAGGCCTTCATCAGCCAGTTCCTCGATCCCTTCGTCGATTTGTTCGCGTGGGGAATCCTCGAGCGTCATCCGCGCATCAGGCTCGTGATGGGCGAGAGCGGGCTCGGATGGCTGCCATGGGTGATCGAGGAACTCGACTATCGACATTGGCGGCTGTGGGAGTCGAAAGATTACTGGCAGGAGCGCGGGCTTAGCGGCCTCGAGCTGAAGCCCTCGGAAATTTTCAAGCGTCAGGTCTACGCAACATTCCAGGAGGACCACGTCGCGATGGCGCTGCTGCCCTTTTATGGCGACGGCCATGTGATGTGGGCATCCGACTATCCGCATCCGGATAGCGTATGGCCGAACTCGCGCGCCGCCATCGACCGTCAGATGGCGCACCTCACGCCCGAGATGCGCAAGAAGCTGACGCACGACAACGCCGCCACGCTCTACAATTTGAAGTAATTGCCTCCATCAGTCGCGCCGAGGACAGGCAACGTCGGCGATCAGGCCGGTGAATTTGGTTGAATGGGGTGCGGTGAGGGACCTCTTTCGGCGGCACCGGAGTAGGAAGGGCTGCAGGCTGAAAGGCGTGATCGGACCGAGCGGGAGGCGGTGGACAAGGGGAACCTTTTGCCCTCGGGAGCTGGAATTGTTGAATCACAATAGTACCGTTAGGTGACACCTTTATCAGGCCCGTGCGCTCCATCTGGTGGATTTGTTCCTTCGTCCAGCCTCTGGGTTCTTCAGTCCGATTCCCTTTCGATTCGCTATCGTTCACCGAAGGTGACAGAGCTTCGCCTTTCATGACCGGCGGCAACGCCGATGATTTAGAAACCGTAGCGCGAGGTGGGGGGCTTGGCGGCGGGATACACGGCGCTTCCGCGAAGCTGATGCTGCGCAGACAGGCAAGAAACAACATCGCCGTAACAAAACGCATTAACCTCAGATTCATAGTGCTGCCCTCTCTCTTTGCGATGAATCGGCGAATCTCAAGGTTCTTCGATGCCACGGATGCGATTGATGTCATTGGAAAAGGTTGAGCGGTAGCGAAGTGAAGAGA
>DATGKG010000033.1:0-4077 GCA_035294805.1 Binataceae bacterium (SeqCode)
AGGCGCTCGAGTTCAAGCCACGCATCGTAATCGGCGCCGACGGACGCAACTCGACGGTGCGGCGCCAGATAGGGATCGAAGAGCATCGCGACGCGACGCATCATCTGATGGCGGGGCTGCTGATCGATAACGCAAACGGATGGCCCGCGGATGTTCAGCTCTTCGGTACCGAGGGCGACATTAACTTTCTCGCGTTTCCGCAGTCACCGAGCCGGGTGCGGCTCTACATCTGTTATGCGCTCGAAAATCGCCGCCGCTTCGCGGGCGCCGATAACCAGGCGCGCTTCCTCGAAGAATTCAAGCTGAGCTGCGTGCCCGGATCCGAGTACCTCGCGAATGCGACGGCCGCCGGTCCGTGCAATTCCTACGGTAACGAGGACTCGTGGACGGATGTTCCATTCGTGCCGGGCGTGCTGCTCATCGGCGATGCTGCCGGCCACAACGACCCGATCATCGGGCAGGGACTTTCGATTACCTATCGCGACGTGCGCTTGGTGCGCGACCTGATGCTGGAAAGTCGCGACTGGTCATCGGATCATTTTCGGCCTTACGCGGAGGAGCGGCGCGAACGGATGCGGCGTCTGCGCATCGCGGCGTGGACGGCATCGATCGTACAGGCGGAGTTCGGACCGCATGCGCTCGAGCGCCGCAAGAGAATTCGCGAGGCTCGGGCGCGCGGCGAGTTAGTCGACCTCCTGCCTGTCGCCTTTCTCGGACCGGAATTGTTCCCAGCCGAAACGTTTTCCGAAGCACTGCTCGATCGACTGCGCGCAGCGTAGCTGATGTCCTTTCGCAATACCCCTCCGCCGCGCTATCAGTAGCGAATCGCAACTGACCATCACCACCAAGGAGCGGCTATGAAGACCGAGACCATCGAATACAAAGACGGCGACGTAACCTGTCGCGGATACCTCGCCTATGACGAAACCAAAACCGGCAAGCGGCCGGGGATTCTCGTGATGCCCGAAGCGCTCGGCCTCGGCACGCATGCGAAGTCGCGCGCCGAACGCCTGGCACAGCTGGGCTACGTCGCGCTGGCAGGCGATCCATATGGCGGCGGTAAGGAATACGCCACGGTTCAGGAAGCCATCAAGAGTGCGACCGAGTTGATGAGCGATCCGGTCAAGACGCGCAAGCGCGCGCGGGCCGCGCTCGACAAGCTCGCCTCGCTGTCGCAGGTCGATCCGAACAAGCTCGCGGAAATCGGGTTCTGCATGGGCGGCACGTTCGGCCTCGAGCTCGCGCGCGATGGCGCTCCGCTCAAAGGCGTGGTGACCTTTCATTCGGGCTTGCAGACGCAGCGTCCCGCCGAGGCGGGAAAGGTGAAAGCGAAGATTCTCATCAATACCGGCGCCGACGATCCGATGGTGCCCATCGACGCGGTAAAGGCATTCGAGGAAGAGATGATGAAGGCGGGCGCAGACTGGCAGGTCATCAGCTATAGCGGGACCAAGCACAGCTTCACCAATCCGGACGCGGCCACCGCAGGCATGCCGCAAGCTCTAGAGTACAACAAGCAGACCGACCAGCGCTCGTGGAAAGCGATGGTCAATTTCTTCGAAGAAATTTTCGCATAGCGAGACCTAACCCTAGCCCCTTCCCTTGAAGGAAGGGGAACAGAAGGAGAATCAGATGGCCGATCCGATGGCAGAGTTTAACAAGAAGGTTATCGATGAGTTTCGCAGCAGCGGCGGTAAAGTCGGCGGACAGTTCGCCGGCGCGCCGATGATCATCGTGACGCACACCGGCGCGAAGAGCGGCAAGACCTACACCTCGCCGCTGGTCTACAGCAAGGACGGCGACCGCTACGTCATCATCGCGTCGAAGGCTGGCGCGCCGAACAATCCGAGTTGGTATCACAACCTCCTCGCGCATCCGGAGGTGACGCTGGAAATCGGCGCGGAGAAGTTCAAGGCGAAAGCGAAAGAGGTGAAGGGCGAGGAGCGCGATCGGCTGTTCGCGGCGCAAGCCAAAATGATGCCCCAGTTCAACGACTACGCGAAAAAGACCGCGCGCAAGATTCCGGTGATTGTGCTGGAGCGCGTGAAGTAGCTTCGCATCGAGTGCCGTGCTTGTCGCATCGACGAAGCGCGGCACTCTTTTATCTTGCCTTATATGGAAAGGTGCTGCGCGCGCGAGGATGAAAGGCGCGCCGCGCCTGTTTCAGGACGACAAGCGATCGGTGCGCCGCTTCAGCAGCAACTCGACGTCGAACTTGAACATCTTCGCCGCGTTGAGCCCGAGGATCTTCGCGCGAGATTCCTCCTTCAGCCCGCCCATCTCACGTTCGATCGCCTCCGCCGAATGCGGCCACGTCCCTTCGGCATGCGGATAGTCATTCGCCCACATGAAGTTCTCGACCAGGTTGAATGTCTCCGCGAGCGCGAGGCCCGCGCGGTCTTCCTGAAACGTCGCGGCGCCGTTGCTGCGGAAATATTCGCTCGGCAATTTCTTGAGCTTCGGATACGCCCATAGATGATGCTTGACCGCGGCCTCGTCCATCGCATCGAGCGCCCACGGAACCCATCCGATGCCGCTCTCGACCGCGGCGAATTTTAGTTTCGGGAATCGCTCGATGACGCCCGAACCGCATATGCTCGCGACCGGCTCGATGCTCGGCGACAGCGAATGCGCGACGTAATTGATAACCGCGCCACCTTCCTTGCGCGCCGCGCGCGGGTCGCGTCCAGTCGAGACGTGGAAGGTGATCGGCAAATCGACGTCTACGATCGCGGCCCACATCGGATCGAATTCCATGAGGTTGTAATTGGTGTCGCGCGAATCATGGCCGCCGAACAGCGGCTTGCACGGCAGCGTGAGGAAGCGGAATCCAAGTTTCGCGACCCGCTTGATCTCCTCGATCGCGAGTGCGACGTCGGCCGTCATGATGGCGGCGGCCGGCGACATAAAGTCGTTGTACTTGCCGTACATCTCCCACGCGAAATCGTTCCAAACCTTGCACTGCGCCATGCCGAATGCGGGGTCGCGCGTCGCGAACATCATGAGGCCTTTGTTAGGAAAGATAATTTCTGCATCGATGCCGTCGCGGACTTGATCCTTGATGCGCTCGACGGGATCGGCACCGGCATTGCCGCGCAGGCGATCCTCGCTGTTCTCGCGCGGCACGTCGGCGATCATTCGTGCGCGCACGCGCGATCTGCCGAGGCCCTCGGCGACGAACCACTTCTCGCCTTTCTCGTCGCGCTCGACGTGGGGCAGGCGGTCACGATATTTCGCATCGAGGCGCTCGCGCCACAGACTGCCGGGCTCGTTGGCGTGACAATCGGCGGAAATCATCAGGTACCTATCCAGATCGTTTGGACGCGCGCTGCGCTTCCATCCAGCGTGTCCCGGCGTCTCCAGGCGCCAGCGATTTTTCTCATCGATTGCGATGTTACTTTGTTGCTCCATGGCGATGTCCTCTGCGAAGTCTCTAGTTGATGTGTAGTGCGGCCCGCGCGGATCGTCAATTGACGGTTTTGTCAGTAGTCGGCGCGTTCGACTTTTTCCCCACAGTTATGCCAATCACATTAGAGACTATTGCGCGGCTGCGGCGCCGCGAATGCGAGGTGCGAGATGGCAGATTCGAAGGCTCGACGAATGTGGGCGCTTCCGGGCGCGCAACTTTCCGCGCACATGTCGCTCCTGATGCAGGGCGGCGACGACACGCTACTCGATCTGCCGTGCCCGTCCTTTCTCATCGAGCATCCCAAAGGACTGGTGCTGTTCGACACCGGGTGCAATCCGAAGATTATCGACGATCCGGTCGGCTATTGGGGTCCGACCGCGGAGCATCTGAACATCAGATGGAAGAAGTCCGACACCCTCGACCAGCAAATCAAGAATGTCGGCTATAAACCCGAGGACGTTAAATACGTCATTCTGTCGCATGCGCATCTCGACCATGCGGGCGGGCTGACCCATTTTCCCCACGCGAAGTTCATCGCCGGAAAAAACGAAATCCGCTACGCCTATTGGCCCGAGGCGGAGAAGCGCTGGGCCTTCATCCTTAACGATTACATCCCGACGCGCGGCTATGACTGGCTGGAGCTCGATCAGGACTTCGATCTGTTCGGG
>DATGKG010000034.1:0-3872 GCA_035294805.1 Binataceae bacterium (SeqCode)
CGGCTACGTCATCAAGTTGCTCGCGATCGCCAAGGACGACGACGGCGCGATCGAGGCCCGCGTTCATCCGACCATGATTCCGCGCCGGCACGTCCTCGCGAGTGTCGGCGGTGCGCTCAACGCGATCTACATCCACGGCGAGGCGCTCGGCTCGACGATGTACATCGGACAGGGTGCCGGCCAGATGCCGACGGCGACCGCGGTAATGGCCGACATCCTGCAAATCGCGCGCGACCGGCGGGCCGGCGGCGATGCGCGTCCACATTCGCTTGGCTATCCGGTTAGCTTCATCAAGCGCGCCCGTGTAAAGCCGATGGATGACGTGGTATGCGAGTATTATCTGCGCTTCATGGCCGAGGATAAGCCGGGCGTACTCGGGCGCATCGCATCGGTGTTGGGACGTAACGGGATCTCGATGGCGTCCGTCATCCAGCATGAGCGCAGCGCGGGCAAAACCGTGCCGGTCGTCATGCGGAGCCACGAAACGCGCGAGCGCAACCTGACGCGCGCGCTTCGAGAAATCATGCGGCGCAAGCTGGTCGAGGCGGCGCCCGCATTCATACGGATTGAGGAGCAACTCTGATCGATGGCCGCGCAAAAGAAGACATCCAATGCCATTGGGGCGCGGCTGACGCGATGGCCCGGGCTGATCGAGCATTATCGCCACTTCCTTCCAGTGACGGCGAAGACGCCGGTCGTCACGCTGAATGAAGGCAACACGCCGCTCATCGAGAGTATCCCGCTGGCGGAACGGCTCGGACCAAATATAAAGGTTTACTTGAAGTATGACGGGCTCAACCCGACCGGCTCCTTCAAGGATCGGGGGATGACCGTCGCCATATCAAAAGCCCTCGGCGAGGGCGCGCGCTCGGTCATCTGCGCCTCGACCGGAAACACCGCCGCCTCGGCGGCTGCATACGCGGCGCGCGCGGGACTTAAGGCATTCGTCCTGATTCCCAAAGGCTCTGTGGCGTTGGGTAAGCTATCGCAAAGCGTGATGCATGGCGCGCGCGTGCTCGAGGTCGTCGGCAACTTCGACATCTGCTTGAAGGTCGTGCGCGATGTTGCCGAGCGCGACCCCGTCAAGATTCGCCTCGTTAACAGCGTGAATCCCGATCGCATCGCAGGACAGAAGACAGCGGCGTTCGAGATATGCGACCAGCTCGGCGACGCCCCGACGCATCACTTCTTGCCGGTGGGCAACGCCGGCAACATCACGGCGTACTGGGCGGGGTACTGCGAGTACAAGGAAAAGGGCCTCTCGCAGAATGTTCCCAAGATGATGGGTTATCAGGCGGCCGAGTCGGCGCCCATCGTGATCGGTCATCCGATCGACGATCCGAAGACAGTCGCAACCGCGATCAAAATCGGCAATCCCGCGAGCTGGAAGCAGGCAGTCGCCGCGCGCGATGAATCCGGCGGCATCATCGATATGGTCACTGACGCGGAAATCCTCGCGGCATACCGACTGATTGCGGCCGCTGGCGTTTTCGCCGAACCGGCATCGGCGGCATCGGTCGCTGGACTGCTCAAGTATGGCGCGACCGGCGGCATCAAGCCCGGCTCGACAGTGGTGTGCACGCTCACCGGCCACGGACTTAAGGATCCCGATACGGCGCTGAAAAACCTTAGTAACACCATCGTCGTGGAACCCGATATAAATAAGGTTCTCAAGATTCTGGAGAACGAATGAAGTACGTCATCATCCATGGCGACGGGATGGGCGACTGGCCGTGCGACGATCTCGGCGGCAAGACCCCGCTCGAAGCTGCGCACAAGCCCAACATGGATCTCATCGCGACGCGCGGCACGCTCGGACTGGTGCAAACGATTCCCGAGGGCATGCCGCCCGGCAGCGACGTCGGCACCATGACGATGATGGGCTACGATCCGAAGCGCTATCACACCGGGCGCGCGCCGATTGAAGCCGCCAGTATGGGCATCGCGATGGGTCCGAACGACGTCGTGTTTCGCATGAATCTGGTTTCGCTGAAGGACGAAGGTGGCGCTACGGTGATGAACGATTTCACCAGCGGCCACATCACCAGCGAAGAAGCCGCGCGCATCGTCGCGGACCTTCGCGAGCAACTGGCGCGCGACGGCATCGAGTTTTTCAACGGCGTCAGTTATCGCCATCTGATGATATGGCGCAACGGTCCGCGAGCGACCAAGCTCACGCCACCCCACGACATCACCGGCAAGAGCATCGCCGGGCAGATGCCGGACGGCGAAGGCGCCGATCGCCTGCTTGCGTTGATGAAAAAATCGCAGCAGATAATGCTCAACCATCCGGTGAATCAGAAGCGCCGCGCCGACGGGAAGACCGAAGCGACCTCGGCGTGGTTCTGGGGACAGGGCACGCGTCCTGCGGTGCCGACGCTCAAGGATCGCTTCGGCCTCGAGGGCTCCGTGATCTCTGCGGTCGACCTCGTCAATGGCGTCGGACGTCTCGCCGGCCTCGAGGTCATCACGGTGCCGGGCGCGACCGGATTTCTCGATACCGACTACGCCGCGAAGGGTCGCTATGGCCTCAAATCGCTGCAGCACAAGGACTTCCTGCTCCTGCACATCGAGGCGCCCGACGAGGCCGGTCACATGGGACGCGCCGATTTGAAGAAGGAAGCCATCGAGCGTATCGATGAACTGATCCTCGGCCCGATGCTCGCGGGTCTTTCCATGATGGGCGAGTTCCGTCTGCTGCTCCAGCCCGACCATGCGACGCCGAGCAAAATCAAAACGCATTCGAGCGAACCGGTCCCATTTGCGATAATATCCAATCGAACTTTGGAAAATGTGGACGCGAAGCCACGCCGCTATACCGAAGCCGATGGCAAAGCGACCGGCGCCAACGTCGTCGATGGCTATCGGCTGATCGAAACGCTGCTGAATCGCGGCGGCGTAATCGAAGCCAACTGATCGGACTGACCGCAACAGGGGCGTAGTAATAAATGGATCGCAACCTGGCCCTCGAAGTTGCCCGCGCCACCGAAGCTGCCGCGCTCGCGGCTGCCCGTTTCATCGGCAAGGGCGACGAGCGGATGGCGGATCGCGCGGCGTGCGATGCGATGCGCAAAGCGCTCAACGCGATCAATATGGACGGCAAGATCGTTATCGGCGAGGGCGACCAGTCCGAGGTCGACGTCCTCTACAATGGGGAAATCGTCGGTATCGGCGCCGGTCCCGAATGCGACGTGGCGCTCGACGCGCTCGAAGGCGCGCTCATCTGCGCGACCGGCGGTCCCAACGCGGTCTCGTGTATCGCGCTATCGGAGCGCGGCAAGATTCTGCGCTGCCCCGATACCTATATGGATAAAATTGCGACCGGCCCTTTCGGGGTCGGCGTGATCGATCTCGACCGACCGCCCGCCGACAATCTGAAGGCGCTGGCCGAGGCGAAAAAAGTTTACGTCGAGGATTTGCGCATCGCGATTCTCGATCGTCCGCGCCATGAGAAATTGATCGCCGAAGTTCGTAAGGCGGGCGCGGGAATCAAGCTGCTCTCGGCCGGCGATCTTTCAGCCGCGATCGCGACCACGCGCCCCGAAAGCGAAATCGATATGCTACTCGGCGTCGGCGGTGCGCATCAGGGCGTGCTCGCAGCGGCTGCGATTCGTTCCGCGGGCGGCGAGATGCAGGTGCGCTTCATGCCGCGCAACGAGGCCGAGGCCGAAGAATGCCTGAAGGCCGGCATCCTCGATTTGAAGCATCGCTACACGCTGGAGGAAATGTCCGGCGACAATGTGATGTTTGCGGCGACGGGCGTGACGACCGGCGACTATCTGCACGGCGTACGATTCTTCTCCGGCGGTGCGATGACCAACAGCGTCGTGATGCGCTCGAAAACGCGCACCGTGCGCTTCATCGAATCGATC
>DATGKG010000035.1:0-5995 GCA_035294805.1 Binataceae bacterium (SeqCode)
CGCCGCCCCTCATTGACCAATTTTAGTTCCATCGATTACTTGATAATAATTATCATCTGATTATAGGAATCGTCAAGCGGCGGATGCCGACGGCGCGTTGTGCGGGAGGAGTGTGCGCGCTCCCGTTGGTCGGGAGAGCAGTTTTCGAATCAGATCATCTGAGAACCCCGCTTCGCACGCCAAGCCGCAGATTACTCGACAAGAACCCAGATTCGCTTCAGCGGTAGTTCGGCTTGGATGTCAGGGGAAAGCTTTTCGTAATTCTCCAGCAGGGCCTGAATCAGATCGCCGGAGTCCCAAAGGCGCACGCTGAAGAACTGGTTACGATGCTCGTTGGGGACCTTTGAATTGAATCCTCCCCACGAAATGAACAAGCCCTGGTCAGCACCAACACCCTTCATTGACCCATGCAAGCGCTGGATGACCTCAACGTTGACCGGTCCACTGCTCGATTTAACTTGGACACAGAGACGCGGCTGATCAAATCCCATAGGCCCCCGGCCAGCCACTATATCTACTCCTCCATCCGGTCCGGGCGGGGAGAGTGCCGTCGTATAACCGGTAGCTTTCAGCAGTGCATCGACCACGCGAGCGAGCCCGTGCCCTTTAAATTTTTGCTCGATGAATGCGCGGATTCTGTCTTCCGCGTATTGAGGGATATCCGTTGGAACAGGTCCATCGGTGTTGATCTGGTCCACTTCCTCAAGGGGTTGAACTGGCGCCGTGGTTTTCTTTCCCTCCAAAACCGCCTTGATCCGAAGTTCCGCGTTGTTCCGACTGATCTGGCAAACCGTCATGAAGGCGCCGAAGGAATAGAGCAAGTCTTGGTCGAAGGCGGTGCGAGGAATGTCAGTCTTCAACCATTTGACTGACCTTGTGTGGTAGTAGTCCTTTCCTTGCGCTTGGTACGAATATGCTCCGTTTACGCGGCCGATCGCGATTGCTGAACGGCCTTTTAGCGGAAGGACGACAAGATCTTCTTTCTGAATTCGATCTCTGAAGGCCCATAACTGCCCATTCCAGTTTGCAAGTTTGTTGGGACCTTCATCGGGGTAGGTCTCTCTGAGGAGTTGGGCGAGCGCCTCTCGAGACTTTATGGGAGTAAGGTCCGGGAGGTCATCCCAACCAACCACCACCATCCCTTTTTCGAGGGCCATTTCTTCCTGTTCACCGTGTCTTCCCGCCCGGACCAGCCAGATCGCCATCTTTGCTTTACCTCTGTTTCAGAGCAGGGATAAGGTTATCTTTTTTCCTCACCCGCAGTCACCTGTGCCCTTGCCCTCGGTGTGCCGACGTCGGTGAGATTCTGCTTCAGCAACGCGAGGACTTTCGCTTGCGTATCTTTGTCGAGGGACGAGCCCATATGCTCCTTGTGAGGAATCGAGCTCCTTCGTGTCGAGGAATTCCGGATGACCTCAGAACTGTGCGCATTCGAGATCGAGTCGCGTGCGTAGAACGACGCAATCTGGCAGAATCCGCGCATGCCAAAGCGGCTGCGAAAGCTGGTTCCCGATAAAAATCAGCTGGCTCTTCGGATCGTCAAGGATTCGAAGCTCAGCCCGAAATCCGGCGATCTAGTTTCCAAATACGAGCCGCTCAGCAGCGTGTGGGAGGGCAGCGACGGCGAGTTGCTCGAAGCGATGTTCGGATTTTACGCGACCATCAAGCCAGAGCCGATTCTGGACGCGACCTACAATGCAGGGCGATTTTGGAAGGACTCGCGCCGCAATGTCGTGTCGATGGATATCGATCCTCAATACAAGCCGATGATAGTCGGCGACAACCGCGAAATGACCGGGGTGCCCTCTGCGTCATTTGGCGCCGTTATCTACGACCCGCCGCACGTCGGTCCGCAGGGCCGCGACAAGAGCAAGAAACGCTTCGATGTCGATTTCGGCGCAACCGTCGAATGCGGCAAGGAACAGGACTGGAACCTCAGCTACCTGTATCCGCCATTTCTGAAACAGGCCAAGCGCGTGCTGAAACCAAACGGCCTGCTGCTCGCGAAGATCACCGACATGGTGAACAATCACAAGTCCAAGTGGCCGCATTGCGATTTCATGCGGATGGCGGAGGAAACAGGATTCACCGTGTGCGATCTTATCGTGAAGATTCGTTCCGGGCCGATGGTTTCCACCAAGTGGAAGGAAGCTCATCACGCGCGCAAGCGACATTGCTTCTGGATCGTGTGCCGTAACGGAGACGACTGCGAGCGCCAACCGACCATCCATAGGGTCAACGGAGCTTCGGGAACGAATCGTCCCAGCGACTGACCCGATGCGTGCCCGGCCGGCCGGCACCCGGAACCTTGCTCCCGAAGCCGCTGTAGTTCCATTGCGGCTGGTAATGAGCAATCAGCGCGTACTCCGCCGCGATTACCCACCACTCGCTGGAAAACGTCAGATAACGGCACTTCATTTGTCCGAGGGAGATATTTTTCCGACCGCTGATCTTTCCGACGTGCTCATTCAAGCGACTACGTAACGTCCGCTTGCTCTTCGTACTTCCTCTTGATGCCTTGCCGAGATAGACGAGTTCGCCCTTGAAGTAGAGCACATAGATTCCACTCAAGGTTGGCCCGATGTTTTTCGCCAGCGCGAGGAGAGGACTTGCCTCGAGCTTCTCGACCACTTGACCGCGAATGCCGCGATCGAGATCGAATTCGAAATGGTGCGGATTCTCACCGTCACTCATGAGGCAGCGAGTATAAAAGCCTAAAACGAAAGTTAAAATCCCCTATTGAGGCGGGACCACGTCATCGAAATGCGTGTAGTCGATCGAGAGTGCGCCGTCGGGGCGGCGCTCGAGGATGTCGACGAAGCGACCACCCCATAAGATCTCGCGCGGACGATAGCTGTAACGCGCGTGGATAGTCTGCGCGAAGGTTTCATCCAGTCCGATCACCGATACGATTATCTCAGCGCTCGCCGCTTCCATCGCTTCGATGCTCAGCCCGTTCATCGGCGAGTCCTCGGTTATCGGATGAATCGCGGTCCACGAGTAAATGAAGAGCGAGTTGCGATCGCGCTGCAGCTTCAAATCGTAGAAGCGGCGCATTTCCTCGCCCTCGAGGGTTTTTTCCTGCCGCGCGAAGACCACCCGCGCACTCACATCGACGATGCGATTGGCGCGCATGTTCGCCATCCGGAATTGCAGGCTCGGGATGCCGTCGCGATTGGACACGATCGCGACTTTGCTGAAACGCACGCGCGCGCTCGGCCGCGAGAACTTCGCGAATATCAGCCCCGTCATAATCGCCAGGGCGAGCAGCCCGATGAAGGCCTCGATACTCACCAGCACGTTGGCTGCGAACGAGGTCGGCACCAACTGGCCGTAGCCGATGGTCGCCATGGTCTGCACGCTGAAGAAGAAGGCGTCGCTGAATGAGCCGGGGCGCGCATTCTCGATCCCGTGCACCAGCATGTAAGCAATCGCGAATATGGTGTTGATGAGAATGAAAATCAGCACCACCGCGGCGAGCAGCGCGGTCCACGATTCGCGCATCAGGAAATGATAGAGGTCGCCCAGCCCCGAATCATCGAGCCCGAGGATAGTCGTATCCGGATCGGTCGGCCCGGCGCTGCGAATGATCCGGCGATGATTGCGAGGTCGCGTCGGCATCGCGCCGGTTTACTTCAGCGACGCCTTCAGGTCGTCCGCCAGCTCGCGCGTCGCCGTCTTGCCCTGATCGATCGCCGCTTGCAGGCTGAAGAACCCGTGCACGACGCCCGTATAGCGCTTCACCTTCACTTTGTTGCCGGCCTTCTTGAGCATCTCCGCGTATGCCTCACCTTCATCGCGCAGCGGATCGTGCGACGCCGTAATGATGTGCGCGGGCGGCAGTTTCTTCAGATCCTTCGCGCGCAGCGGCGACGCATAAGGATTCTCGCCGTCGCTTTTGTTCCTCAGATAATGCCCCCAGAACCATTCCATGTCGGCCTTCGACAGCACGAAGCCGTCGGCGGTGAACTCGGTGTACGAGGCGGTGTTCATCGCGGCGTCGGTCACGGGATAGATGAGCATCTGATGGCGGATGCGCGGGCCGCCGCGATCGCGCGCGATCAGTGATACTGCCGCCGCGAGGTTTCCGCCCGCGCTGTCGCCGCCGACCGCGATATGGTCCGCGTCGCTGCCGAGCGAGGCCGCGTTCTTCGCGACCCATTGCGTCGCCGCGAAGCAGTCCTCGGGCGCGGCGGGAAATTTATGCTCGGGCGCCAAGCGATAATCGATCGCGACGACGACGCATCCGGCCTCATTGGTCATCGCGCGGCAGACGTAATCATGACTCGCGAGATCGCCGACGACCCATCCGCCACCGTGAAAATACACCAGGATGCCATTCGGCTTGCCCGATGGCGTGTAGATGCGCACCGGAATATCGCCGGCGGATCCCGGAATCTTTCGATCCTCAACCTTTTGTACGTCGGGGCCGGGGCCGAAGACGTTGATCATCGCGCCCATCGCCGCGCGCGCGTCGGTCGGCGAACCGGCGTGGAACGGGGGCTGACCGGCAGCCGCCATCTGATCGAGAAGCACCTTCACTTGCGGATCGAGTGGTTCATGCGCCATGGCAATCTCTCCTTTTATGAACCATCAGTAAGGCAGCACGCGATCGATACGCAAGTCGCGATTGCGGCTGCAAAAATTTGATGGCAGGGATTTGCAATTGAGACGCGAAGCGGGCGAAGCCGCCGCGCAGCGGCTCCTGAGGCGGAGCCAAGCGGAGTCGCGGGAAATTATGATGATCACATCGGCGCGCGCACAAACACGGTCCGCCAATGCGCGCGGAACCACGGCTGGTCCTCGCGCCGTCCGTCGACATCGGCGATGACGCGCATCTGGTCGCTGTCGATTTTGCATTCGAGCGTCGTGTCTTCATCGACAGAGAACGTGGCGCCGCTGAAGTTGGCGCCCGTGCGGTACTCATCAAAATGGAGGAACGCGCGCAACTCCGCATAGCTGCGGCCGTCGGTCCGCACGATGTCCACGCGTCCCTGCGAGTATTTGATCTTCTGCGTCGCGACCACACCGGCCTCGCCGAAGGTGAGCTGATACGGACCGTTGCCGACGCGCTTGTAACAGAGCCGATACGTCTTGGGCGTCCAGTAACCGAGTGGATGGCCGCCGGGCGCGCGCTCGATCGATTCGACGCTCTCGACCGTCCCTTGCCAACATCCGCGGAACACCGGCGGCAGCACCGGTTGTGGCGCAATCATCGGCATCTGCACCGGCGGCGGAGCGGGCGCGGGCATTGGAGGAGGTGCGGGCGTCGGCGGAGGCGTCCACGCCTGTTGCGGCATCTGCTGAGGAATCTGCATTTCGGGATTCAAGGGCGGAGGCGGCGCATAGGTTGCGCGCGGCGCGGGAACGATTGGCGGCTCGCCCTGCATCATGCCCTGTGCCGACGCGGAAGCCGCCGAGATTGCAATCGCTGCGATGCAGATGACGAACCGACCGAGGTAGAGGAAGCGCATCTACCAATAGATCGTATGGAAATCGCGCCGCCGGATCGAGCGCGGGTCTATTCGGTGCTTTCCGCCTCCGCCTCGCTCACCCGATGGATCGGCTGCTGCGCCACATACCATCCGACGATACCGTCGCTCATCACCTCGACATTCTTATAGCCCGCATCGATGGCGCGGCGCGCGGCGAAATGCGACGCCATGCAGCGTTTGTCGTAGCAATAGAACACCAGCTTCGTACTTTTGTCCGGCGGCAGCTCCTTGGCGACGTTGAAATTATCGTAGGAGCTCAGCAGATGCGCGCCATCGATGACGCCGAATTGCATCCGAACGTCGGGAAAGTTGGCATCATAGATCTGAACGTGCGAGGACGGATCGCTCATCAACGTAAGAAGATCCGGGACATGGATAAGCTGGAACTTCTCGGGGCCTGGACGATCATCGAGGATGATGTGGAGGGCCTGCGCCGACGCGCGCGTAGCGAGCGCTAATACCAACGTCAACGCGATGCTGGCTAATACCGAATGACGACG
>DATGKG010000036.1:0-20385 GCA_035294805.1 Binataceae bacterium (SeqCode)
CCCCGATCGCGCGCGCTCGACGCTCAACATCGAGGCGCGCGCGGTGACCGAGGCGCAGACCGGCGTCGAGATGGAAGCGATGACGGCGGTGAGCGTCGCCGCGCTGACGATTTACGACATGGCGAAGGCCATCGATCGCTCGATGGTCATCGAGGCGGTCCGCCTCATCGCGAAAAGCGGCGGCCGCAGCGGCGATTTTCGCCGTGCGGGCGAGACGCCGTCGGAGCGCAAAGCCTGAGCGCATCGAATGGAGAAAGTCATCCTCAAGCCCGGCCGCGACGCGACCGTTCGCGGCGGCAATCCGTGGATTTTTTCCGGCGCGATTGATCGCACCGAGCCTCGCACCATAGCGTCCGGATCGTCGGTCGAGGTTCGCGATGCGTCGAGCGCGCTCATCGGACTCGGCTATTTCAATCCCGCCACCACCATCGCCGTTCGGATGCTGGCGTGGGGCGAGCCGCCGTCGATTCCCGAACTGATCGCGCGCCGACTGAACGATGCTCTCGCGCTCAGGCAGCGAATCGTGCGCGACGACAGCGATTGCTGGCGGCTCATCAATGGTGAAGGCGACGGGCTGCCCGGCGTCGTTATCGATCGCTATGCCGATGCGCTGGTCGTGCAGCTGCTCACCGCAGGCGCCGATCGGATGCGCGACGAACTGGTTCGGCATCTGAACGATCTGCTTCAGCCACGAGCGATTCTGGAGCGCAGTGCCGGCGCCGTGCGCAAGAATGAAGGCCTCGAGGATCGCGGGGGCGTGCTTGTAGGCGAAGCGATTTCGGAAATCGAGGTGCGCGAGAATGGCATCCGCATCGTGGTCGATTTCGAGCACGGACAGAAGACCGGATACTTCCTCGATCAGCGTGAAAATCGCGCGATGCTCGCGAGGCTATGCCGCGGCGCCCAGGTCCTCGACGCCTATTGCTACGCGGGAGGCTTCGCACTCGCGGCGCTGCGGGGTGGCGCGGTTCACGCAACCGCTATCGATACGTCGGCGCGCGCGATCGGATGGGCGCGGCGCAACCTCGAACTAAACGGCCTCGCCGCCGAATTGATCCATGCCGATGCCACGGAATATTTGCGCGACACGCACGACCGCTTCGATGTCATCGCGCTTGACCCGCCCCCGTTCGCGCGCAGCCGCAAGGATGCCGATCGCGCGGGACATCTGTATGTCGAATTGAACGCGCTGGCGATGCGCGCGCTGGCTCGCGGCGGGCGCCTAATGACGTTTAGCTGCTCGACGCACTTTCGCGGCGAGGATTTCGTCCGCGCGGTCGCCATCGCGCAGACCAAAGCCAAGCGCAACCTCCGCATCCTCAGTCACCTCGGGCCGGGCCTCGACCATCCGGTGCTTCTCGGCCACGGCGAAGGCGAATATCTCACGGGGCTGCTGTTGCAGGAGCTCTACTAACCAACGTCGGATGCACCACGAAAAAGTGTGCTTGCGATCCTTGCCGATTTGCTCGACTATACACCTCAACTTTTCTGGTCGGACTTTCCTGATGCCACGGAAGAAATTCGCTCCTGCATGGCCAACGCTGATGCTCGCAATCGCGATGCTGGCAACATCCGCGTGTCATCGCGAGGTCAAAATTCCGCCGCTGATCGAGCGCAACATCACGCTCAGCGACATCTTCTTCGATGTATGGCCGACCAGCCCCGAGCGCGCATTTATCGTCGGCGCGCGCGGCAAGCTGCTGCTGACCGAAGACGGCGGCCGCCACTTCAAGCGCATCAAGCTCGGCACTGATCTCGCGATCTTCGGCATCCAGATGACGGATGCCCAAAATGGCTACCTGTGCGGGCAAGACGGCCTCATCATGCGCACGCGCGACGGCGGCAATAGCTGGGAGCGTCTCCACTCGCGCACGCACCTTTACATCTTCTCGCTATCGTTTCCCGATCGGCTGCATGGCTTTTTCGTCGGCGATCAATCGTTGGTGCTGAGCACCACCAACGGCGGCGAAAGTTTTTTCAAGCGGCGGCTGGAGCGGATTTTTCCGCCGGACCTCCAGGACTACGCGCTCCCCTACATGGAGCCGATTCTCTACGGAGTGGATTTCGCCGACCCGGATCATGGATGGGTAGTCGGTGAGATGGGCAGAATCTGGTACACCGACAACGGCGGCACGAGTTGGAACGAGGAGCAGGCCGCGTTGCTCAGTCAGTGGAAACGGCCGCCGGCCGTAAACGAGGATCCGCGCCTGCGCGACCTGGCTACCCTCCCGACCTTCTTCGGAGTTTCTTTCCGCAATCAAAAGCAGGGTGCCGCAAGCGGACTCGAGGGTTCGATCATAGCGACCGACGACGCCGGCAAGACCTGGACCTTTCAGAAAGAGTCGCCCAAACCGGGCGCACCGCCGGATGACACGATTCCCGGCGCGCCCCAAATTCCCGCACACGATCCGCTCTTCGGCATCAATCTCTTCGGCGCGAATGAAGGGATGTCGGTCGGTCTGACCGGCACGGTTCTCCGTGAACAGCCTGATAGCGTATGGGCGCATGACCCCACCGTTCCATCGCTACCGCTGCCGCTCAGTCAGGTGCGATTCTTCGACGCGCAGCACGGATGGATTGTCGGTTACGGGACCGTGCTCTATACCGATGATGGCGGTAAAACGTGGCGCGCATGCCAAGGCTGAATCGCGACGTTGACGTGACGCCTCGAGGACATCGATGACCTGGTATCGATTTGGCGAATGGATAATCCGGCGCCGTTTTCTGGTGCTGCTCGTTATCGGCGCGCTGACGGCCTTCTTCGGTTATTTTGCGGCCAAGACCGAACTGGTGACCAGCTTCGGCGATTTGCTGCCGCAGAACCATCCGTTCATCCAGATCGCTCACAAGTATGAGCAATACTTCGGCGCCACCAACACCGTCACCGTGATGATCGAGGTCAAGGAGGGCGATGTATACGCGCCCGACGTGGTTCAGAAGATCGTAAACATGACGCGCGACATGGACCTCGTGTACGGAGTCCAGCACGGCTCGGTGCGCTCGCTCTCGACCTCGAGCTATTTCCGTCCGCTCGCCGGCGGCGTCATCCTCAACTCGCCGATACTTCCCAACGGCCAAGTGCCGAAGACGCCCGAAGATGTGGCCGAGCTGCGCAGTAACGTGCACAAGAATCCGGGCGTAGTCTACGGGCCGTACATCTCGCTCGACGATAAAGCCGCGGTGGTGACGGCGAGCTTCCTGGAATCGCGGCTCGACTACAAACGCATCTTCGACGACGTGAGAAGGATCGTCGTCAATCCGAATCGCGACAACACGGTGAGGATCTATATCGGCGGCCAGCCAATCTTATACGGGTGGGTCTATGCCTACACGCCGCAGATTTTCAAAATTTTTCTCATCACCGTGCTGGCGGTGTGGATTCTCCTCTACCTCTATTTCCACGATTGGCGCGGCGCGCTGCGGCCGACGATCTCGGGAGTCATCTGCGCGATATGGGGGTTGGGCTTCATCCGGATGATCGGCTTCACGCTCGATCCGCTGGTGCTCGTCATTCCGTTTCTCATCACCGCGCGCGCCGTGAGCCATTCGGTGCAGATGCACGATCGCTACTATGAGGAATACTACCGGCTACGCGACAAGCAGAAAGCGATCCTATCCGCATTCGCGGAGCTGTTCGTGCCGTCGTTCTCGGGAATCCTCGCCGATGCGTTCGGCGTCCTCGTCATCCTGCTGGTGCCGGTGCTGTTCCTGCAGAAACTCGCGATTACCGCGAGCTTCTGGATCGCCGCGATCATCGTGAGCGAGCTGCTGCTCAACCCGATCGTGTATTACTACCTCGAGCCCCCGCACATCGAAGTTATCGAGCAGCGCGAACACGGCATCTTCAAGCGCATAATCATCGCGATCGCTTCGGCGATGTTGTCGAACACCGGGCGAATCGTCACCTTCGTTTCGACCGCGGGCGTGATCGCGCTATGCGCGTTTTTCTGGACCGGGTTGAAGGTTGGAGATCCGGGCTCGATCAGCCCGATTCTGTGGCCCGACGCCCCCTACAATCGCGCGATGGCGGCGATCCAGAGCGAGTTCGGCGCGATCGAGCAATTCGTCGTCGTCGCGGAACTCGACAAGCAGGACGCGCTCAGCGATCCGAAGCTCTATCACGTAATGGACGAGTACGAGCGCATGATGTCGCTCGATCCTTCGGTCGGACGCACTTTCTCGGTGGCGGATTTGCTCGCCACCAACGGCGCCGCGCTGCGCGAGTTTCAACCGAAGTGGGCCGTGCTGCCATCGAACAAGCGCCAGACCGGCCAACTGGTTGGAGGATTGCTCGCGGGAGCTTCGCCGCTTTCGACCGCATACATTCTGACGCCGCGGCGTGACGCGACGCAGATGACGGTGTATGCGAAGGATCGCGAGGGCGAGAACGTGCAACGCATCGTGATCCGGACCCAGCGGTTCATCGACCAGCCGGAGCATCAGGTGCAGAACGTCCACTTCAGACTGGCGGCCGGAATTATCGGCGAACTCGCGGCGGCCAATTCGGAAATCATCAAAAATGACGTGCGGCTGAACGTGCTCGCCTTCGCGACGATTTTCCTCATCATCCTGTTTACCTATCGATCGTTCGTCGCCGGCCTGTACCTGTTGTTCCCGCTCGCGCTTGCGAACGCCGCGATCAACGCGTACATGGGCGCGCACGATATCGGCATCAACATCAACACGCTGCCGGTGGTGACGGTCGGCGTCGGATTCGGAATCGACTACGCGATCTATGTCGTCAGCCGCATCATCGAGGAACTTGCGCTCGGCCACGACTTCAACCAAGCGACCTATTTCGCGCTGATCACATCGGGCAAGGCGGTCGTGTTCACCGCGCTGACGCTCGTCGCCTCGGTGCTGTTCTGGTATTGGTCAGACATCCGCTTCGACGCCGAAATGGGCATGCTGCTGGCGGTTTGGATGTTCGTCTCGATGCTGGGCGCGATGACGATCCTGCCGGTGCTCATCGTCACCTTCCGTCCCAAGTTCATCGAGAAAGAGAAGGAACGGGTGCTCGCGTCGCGGCGGCCGGATCTGGCAGCGCGCCAGGTGTCCGCAGCCTAGTCGAAGTTTGACGGGCGATGAAACTCGAGCGGCTCGATCATTTCGGAATCGAGGTGCGTGATCTCGCACGCGCCCAACGATTTTATATCGACGTGCTGGGACTCTCGGTCGTCGCGCGCTTCGGCGATCAGGTGCTGATGGACTGCGGCGGACAAAACCTCGCGCTGTTCGAGGTGGCGCGGGATCCGCTAACTCCGGCCCAGCGCGCGCAAGTCATCGGACATCCACTCGGCCGCGGACATCATGCGTTTCGCGTCAGCCGCGACGATTTTCGTTCCGCGGCACGCCGCCTGGGTGATGCGGGCGTCGAGACCGCCACTCCCATCGACTGGGGGGATCACGATTGCATGTACTTCCTCGATTTGGACGGCAACCTGCTCGAACTCGTAAGCTATCGATGAGTGCGCGATCTATTTTTCGATGCGCCGGCGCAGTGATCGCCGCGATGCTTGTGATGGCGGCGCAGGCGCTGGGGGCGGAGCAGCATTTTCGCATTGACCTCGACGCGAGCGAGATCACGGCCGCCGTTCCCGAGCCGATGAGTTCGATCCGCGGCGATGCGGTCGGGAAATTCCGCCTGCTTTCATGCGACATCTATCAGGATCCGAAACGGCGCGCCGATGACGGCGCCAACATCTGGGTCGAAGCAGTCGTCGACGCCGCGAGCTATCAATCCGACAGCAGTATGCGTGACAGTTCGGTGAAAACATCGATTCTCGATGTGAAGGATTTCCCTACCATCAGTTTCAAGGGCGGATCGTCGTGGACCGATGTCAAACAGAGCTCCGACACTTCCGGCTCAGCCACGCTCAAGGGCGAGCTGATGATGCATGGCGCGGTGCGTCCCTTCGAAGTTCCGGTGCAGGTCTCACTCTCGGGCGATAAGCTCACCGGCAGCGGCGAAGTCTCATTCAACTACACCGATTTTGGAATCGAGCAGCCTTCTATTCTCGGGCTCAAAGCCGGCAACATGGTAAAGGTGACCTTCCACGTGGTTGCCATCCGCACGCCGCAGGGGCTCTGAGAGCTATCGTGAGCTGACCGCGCGAATCGTCACGCGCGGCGGCGTCTGATATTCCTTCAACAGAGTGTCGGCGTCGTAGTTCTCCGGCGCATCAATCAGCATCGAAGTCAGCGTATGACTTCCCGACGCAAGATTTTCCCATCCGGTCATGCTGTAGCCGATTCCCGGATGCTCGCCGCGCACGCGTTCGGGCGGATCCGGCGTGTTCGCATCGTCATTGTAGTAAAGCCGACGATCCAGCAGTTGCAGGTCGCTGGTCGGCGCGATGGTTTGAATGATCGTGCGGCCGCTGCCGCGAAGCGCGATCCATTCAACCTGCGGCGGACGGGGTTTCGCGATCTTCATCAGTTGCGGATCGCCGATTCGCAGCGCGCCCGAATTCATATGCGACCATGAAATCGCGTAGCTATCGAGGCCGGTGAAGTCGAGATCCATCCGCACATCGATGTCGCCGAAGAGCACTCGCGGCACCCATGGAAATCGCACTTTGAAGGGATTCTCGACGCAGTCGCGATAGAAAAAATCGTAGTTGGTGACTTCCGGCGATCGAATCCCGAACACCACACGCACCGAATGGATGAGCAGGCGCACAACGCGAACCGGACCGGCCTTCCATGCGACCAGGCGGTTGTCGACGTTGTCTTCGTTGACGTTGAAATAGAAAAACTTCAGCACCGTCGCGCGGACCCGGATTTTGAATCGATCGAGAACATTCGATCCGTTCTCATGCGCGTGCGATTGCGGCGCGTAGTCGCTCGGCACGCCGCGCGTGTAGCCGAAGCGATAGCGATCGGTCTCGACCGTATTCTTCGCGCCATCATACTCGACGTAGCGAAGAGGGCTGCGCACCGGATGCGCATCGGTCGCGAGGTAGGCATAGCGCGGCGGACCGCCGAGCGGATCGCTCGTCTCGATTTCGAACGCATCAGAAGGCAACTCCGCGTAGGATTTCGCGCGCTCCCCGAGGTCCGCGATCACCATGACGAGTTCATCGTTCGCATCGAGAACATCGGGATGCGACGGCACGACCGGCGCCGGTCCTTCGGGCAGGACATAGCTTCCGTCGGAATTTATCTGATCGATTTGAAATGGAATCGCAACCAGCTTGCCGTCATGCATCGCGAACACTTCGAACTGATCAAGTGAGCGCTTGCAGAGTTGCGGCGCGTCACTTCCTTTGATGATCAGCGGCTGCCATATGCGCGAAGTTGCAAAGGAAGAAGGAGCGAGCGCAACCAGCGAGAAAATCGTCGAAGTGATGCACGCCAATATCGTCGCGCGCGCTTTCATCTCGCACCAGATCTGCATTAATCACTCAGCATGGCGGAATTATCGATATTTCCCGACGGCGGCAAGCTTCCGAATTCGGTGCGCGAGCTTGCGGATCAAATCAATGCTGATGGCGGCGCGGCGCTCGCCGCATACCAGGAGCCGGTCGGTAAACATTGGCAGCTGTTCGCCTTGATCCCGATATCGAAACTCCAGCCGACGCCGTTTCAGCGCGACCTCTCGCCGGCACACATGAAGCGTCTGGTCGAAGTGATGAAGAAGCTCAAACGCTTCACCGAGCCGATCGTGGTGGTGCGCTCCGGCGACGGCTACTGGACGCCGAACGGAAATCATCGGCGCGCCGCGGTCATCAAACTCGGCGCCGAAATGATTCCCGCAATCGTGATGCCGGAGCCGGAGGTCGCGTATCAAATCCTCGCGCTGAATACCGAGAAGGCGCACAACCTGAAGGACAAGGCGCTCGAGGTGATCAGGATGTATCGCGGCAGGCTCGAATCGCAGCCGCGCGCGAGCGAGAAAGACTTCGAGTTCGAATTCGAAAAAGCCGCCTTCATCACGCTCGGCCTTTGTTACGAGAAGAGCAAAAAATTTTCCGGCGGCGCTTACTCGCCGATTCTCACCCGCGTCGATACCTTCATGACGAAGCCGCTGCGCGAGGCGATCGAGGAGCGCGAGGAACGCGCCGCGGCGGTTCAACACGCCGACGAGCTGGTGAACGAGCTGGTCGCGAAGGGCAAGAAACGCGGCCTGATGCATCCGTACCTGAAGAATTTCATCATCGCGCGATGCAATCCGCTCACCCGCGTGCGCAAAACGATGCCGACCTACAAGGCCGCGATGTCGAGCCTGACGAAATCGCTGGAGGAGTTCGACCTCGGCAAGATCCACTTCGGGCAAGTGCGCGAGGCTGCAACGATCGCCGCAGCGGTATCATCGGAGCCGAGCTAACTACGCGGCGGCGGGGGCCTGGCTCAATTCGAATGCCCCAAGATCGAGGCCGTCCTTCGAGCGCAACACAATCTTCGTGTTGAGCTGATGCTCCAACGCCTCGAGGTCCTTCGCGCCGAAGTCGTAGAGATAGCGCGCGACTTCGCTGCTGACTTTCACCATCAGCATTTCAGTACGAGGCTTCTTGGCGGCCTCGCGATGCACTCCGCGCAACACCTCGGCGGCCAGCGTCGGGACTGACTTCACGACACGGCTCCCGTGGCATCGCGGACATGGATCGGTTAGCAACTCCTCGAGACTCTCGCGCGTGCGCTTGCGCGTCATCTGCACCAGCCCCAGCTCGGATATCTTCAGCGCCGAGGTTCGCGCCTTGTCGCGCCGCAGCGCATCTTTCAGCAATTCGCTGACGCGCTTGCGATCGGCCTCGCGCGTCATGTCGATAAAATCCACGATAATGATTCCGCCGATGTTGCGCAGCCGCAGTTGCCGCACCACTTCATCGACCGCTTCAATGTTGGTGCGCAGGATGGTTTCATCCTGGCTCTTCTTGCCAACGAAGCGGCCGGTGTTGACGTCGATCGCCGTGAGCGCCTCCGCCTGATCGAAAATCAGGTAGCCGCCGGATTTGAGCCACACCTTGCGATCGAGCGCGCGCTCGATTTGCGGCTCGACCTTGAAATGTTCGAACAGCGGCTCGTTCTCCTGAAAGAGCTGCACACGCGCGCGCAGCCGCGGCATGTAGGTCTGCACGAACTGCACGATGCGGCTGTAGGTGTCGGGATCGTCGCACCAGAGCCGGTCCACTTCGCTGGAGAAAAGATCGCGCACGGTGCGCAGCGCCACGTCGAGGTCGCTATACAGCATCGAGGCTGGCGGCGATTTTTCGTTCTTCTTCAGAATCGATGTCCACGTCTTGGTGAGAAACGCGACGTCGCGCTGGATCTCGCGGCGACTGACGCCCTCGCATGCGGTGCGCACGATGAAGCCGCCTTGCTGAGGGCGCATTTCGGTGAGGATGGCGCGCAACCTCGTGCGCTCTTCCGCGCTCTCGATGCGGCGCGAGAGGCCGAGATTGTTGCTGGTCGGCATGTATACGAGGAAGCGGCCAGGCAACGAGATCGACGAGGTCAGCCGCGCGCCCTTCGTACCCATCGGCTCTTTCGCGATCTGCACGATGATTTCCTGCCCGCGATGAAGCTGCTGCTCAATCGGAAGCCGAATGCGGCGGGCTTGCGCACCACCACCGCGCCGCCGTCGCCGGCGTCCGCGCCCCTGCTCGGGTTGCGGCTGCGCGCCATCTTCAGCGATCGGTACGTCCGGCGCGTCCTCGGAGGGTTGCTCGACCAACTCATCGGAGGCGACCGGCTCGGTCTCGACTTCCTCGCCGAGCATGTCGGCCATCGACCCGACCGCATCGATGCCGGTGAGAAAATCGGACACGTGTAGAAATCCGGCTTTCTCGAGTCCGATGTCGACGAACGCGGCCTGCATCCCGGGGAGCACCCGCGTTACCTTCCCTTTGTAGATATTCCCTACCAGCGAGCGCTGCTGATTGCGCTCCAGGTAAAATTCGGCGAGCGAGGTATCCTCGACTGCGGCTACCCGCACCTCGAGGTTACAGGCATTAATAAGAATTTCGCGTTTCACTGCAAGTTTGGCTTCACTAGATGTTGTGACCCGCGGCTTGGTTCGGGTCAAGCAGTCACTCGATGACTATGACGGTAAGATGGCGGACAGGATTGCGATCGATGCCGTCCAGAAAAGACTTTCGATGAATGATGATCTAATGCGAATGTAAGCTTCAACGCAGGCCCCTACCCCTTCCTCAACCCCGTCAACGCGATCATACGAACCATGTTCTAGGTGCGCAAGCGCTTATGGCTAAACCGGTCAACCTGGCGCCATGGTGAAACTTCGGCGAATCTTAACCTCACCCGCCTTGACATACTATGCGGTGCTCTATAGCAATTTGAAGATGTCCGCAGACGCTCAATCTGTTGCGCTAAACGGGCAAGGCGGGGCTATCCTCAATAGCCGGGTCCTCGTCCTGAATCGGTCCTACCTGCCGGTCCATGTAACCTCGGTCAAGCGCGCGTTCGCCCTGCTCTATCAAGGCATCGCGAAGGCGGTCGACGAGCAGTATCGCACCTTCGATTTCGATAGCTGGCGCGACCTCGCGATCGAGATGCATCACGAACGGCTCGGTATCGTCGGTGGATACATCCGGGTGCCACGCGTGCTGCTGCTGGTAGCCTATGAGCGCGTGCCGAAGCGGCACGTGCGTTTCTCGCGCTTCAACATCTTCGCGCGCGATAACAACACCTGCCAGTACTGCGGCAAGCGCTACTCGCGCACCGAGCTGAACCTCGACCATGTCAACCCGCGCTCGCAAGGCGGCGTGTCGACATGGGAGAACATCGTGTGCTCTTGCCATGCGTGTAATCGCAAGAAGGGCGGCCGCACGCCCGAGCAATCCGGCATGATGCTGGTGCGGCGTCCGCGGCGTCCTGAATGGACTCCGTTCACCAGCGAGATGTTCAGTCTGCGCCACTATCGCGAATGGATGCCGTTCCTCACGAATGTCGACTCGGCCTACTGGAACACCGAGCTCCTGCAGGACTAGGTATCCACAATTCCTAGCGCCTGTGGACACTTTTCGGCGCCGTCCCTTGTAGCGATGACTTGACGCTCGCTCCTCTTAGCAGGTAGCTTCGTGCAGGTTGTATGGTGGTGTGGCGGAGGCGATGGTAGATGCGTCTTAAGAGCCTCGAGCTGGTAGGCTTCAAGTCCTTCTGCGAGCAAACCAACATCAGTTTTGCGCCTGGCGTAACTGCCGTCGTAGGTCCCAACGGATGCGGCAAGTCCAACGTCGTCGACGCAATTCGATGGGTGCTCGGCGAGCAGGCGCCCACGCGTCTGCGCGGTAAGAATACCGAAGACCTGATTTACGCGGGCAACGAGACCAATGCCGCCGCCGGCATGGCGGAAGTGTCCCTCGTGCTCGAAGCCGAAGAGGGCGCCGCGCTCCCCGAGCCCTACGCGATGTTGTCGGAGGTCGCGGTCACGCGCCGCGTCTATCGCTCCGGCGAGTCCGATTATCTCATCAACAAAATTCCCTGCCGTCTGAAAGACATCACCGAGTTCTTTATGGCGGCGCAAATTCACTCGCGCAGCTTCGCGATTATCGAGCAGGGCCGCGTCGACGAGATCATCCAGAGCAAGCCGCATGAGATCCGCGGAATGATCGAAGAGGCCGCCGGTCTGGCGCTGTTCAAGGGACGGCGCGATCTCAGCGAGCGCAAACTCGAACGCGTGCGCGAAAACCTCGCGCGAGTCGACGACGTGCTGAGCGAGATCGAGCGTCAGCTCAACTACGCGCGCCGCCAAGCCAAAAAGGCCGAGGCCTACAAGGTCATCAAGGCGGAACTGTCGGAACTGGAGCGATTGCAATCCGGACGCCGCATTCTCGATCAGCGCATCGAGCTCGCGAGCGAAACCGATCGCGAGGCCGATTTGCGCGCGCGCTCCGAAGCGACTCGCGAGAGCCTCGCTCAGTTGCAGGAAGTCGTCGCGCAGGCGAGCTCGGCGACGCAGGCCGCCGAATCGGATCTCGCGCAGACGCGCCGTGAGCTGGAAAGTATCCATGCCGGATCGCAGCAGCGCGCGCGCACGCGCGATTTCCTCGCGCGACGTTTGCAGTCGATCGATGAATCGGAACCGGATGCCGTCGCGCGTTTGAAGGAACTCGAAATCAAGGCGACCGCTGCGCGCGCATCGCGTGCCGGCGCTGGATCATCGCTGGCGCTCGAGAATAACTCCGGCGACGGCGGTGAGGCGGAACTCGAGGAGTTGAAGCACCGCCATACGCAGTCGCAAGCGGAGCTGAAGACCGTAGAGCATCGCGCCGAGGAACTCAAAGACGAGCTCTCCGACACCGTCGGCGAGGCCGCCGTCATTCGCGGGCGCCTTGGCGACCTCGCCGGTGAGCGCGCCGAACTCGACGAGCGTGTCGCGCGCGCCGAAGCCGAAGCACCTGCGCTGGCCGAGACGGTATCGATTACGAAAGAGGCTGTGGCGTCGGCCGAAAACGCGCTCGCATCGGCGCGCGCGGAAATCGAGTCGATGGAAGAGGGGCATCGCGTAGCCGCGGATCATGAGATGGAAGCGCGCGCCGCGATCGAGCATACGGGCGCCAAAGTCGCGGCGCTGAAAGAGGGGCTGGAGGCTGCGCGCCTCCAGATAGCGGCGGTGGAGGCGGCCAGAATGGCCGCCCGCGAGATGAGTCCGCTGCGCACCGTGCTGGAATCTCTCAACGGCGATCGTCCCGCGACCGATCCGGAAATTCTCGCCAACGTGATGCGCGCGCCGATCGAGTTGCGGCCCGCGCTCAGCGCGGTGCTGGGCGAGAACCTCGAAGCCGTCATCGTCGATTCGGAATATTTCGCCGCCAGGGCAATCGACATCCTCAAAGAGAAAAACGGCGGGCGACTGAGTTTCATCCCCGAACCCGAAATCGGCATCGTCGCGCACGATGCGATCCATGCACCCGGCATCGCCGGACGTCTCATCGACATGATCGGCGTCGATCCGCGCTATGCCAACGTCGTCGAGCTGATGCTCGGCCACGTGATGCTCGCCGATGACGTCCGATCCGCGCTGAACGCCTCGAACCTCAACGGGCACGGCACGCTGTTCGTCACGCGCGATGGCGATGTGGTCACGCCCGGCACTATCATTCGCGGCGGCAGCGCGCATCGCGCCGAAGTCGCGATCGAAACGCCGCCGGTCAAGTCGCTGGAAGAATTCGAAAGCGAGCTCATCCATGCCGAGTTCGAGCATGAGACTCTCCGCGAGCGCCTCGCGCAGCGGACTGCGGCGCGCGTCGAGCTTGCGGCATCGCTCGCGCAGACGCGCGGACGCGCGAACGAATCCGAGCGCGGCGCCATCGCGGCGCGCGGCGAAGCCGCGGCGGCTGAGCAGCGACTGCGCATGGCGTATCTCGCGCTCGATAGCGCCCGCAAACGGCTGGCGGAAATTCGCGAGCAATCGATTGCGTCGAACGTGCGTCTCGAAGAGTTGGCGCGCAGCGAGCAAGCCTCGCGTGCGCAGCTCTCTGCGATGCGCGACGACGTCGTCACGCGGCGCAGCGAGCTGGAGCAGCTCGGCGCGGTGATGCTCGAAGCGGCCTCGCGCGTAGAGGCTCGCCGCTCGCGGCTGTTCGCGCTCGAACAGGAATTCCGCCATGCCTCGGTCGTGACGAAGGATCTCGAAAATCAAATCGACGAAGGCGAGGCGCGCCTGGCGCGTGCGCGCGAGGAGCGCGCGGAATTCGAGAGCGAGCTCGCGAAGCTGGCCGAGCAGGATGAGGAAGCGCGGCTGCGCGAAGCCGAGTTGTCCGACTCCATCACGCTTCTGGAAACTCGATGCGCAGACTGCGTCGCCAACCTCGAAGCACGGCGCGCCGAACTCAAGCAGGCGCAGGTCGAGCTGCAAGCGCTCGAAGCCGAGACGCACGAATGCGCGATCAAGTGCGAACGCGCGCGCACACTCATCGCGGAGCTGCTGCGCACCTTTATCGAGAAGTTCGCCGTCGAATTCGCTGCGGTCGAAGCGGAAATCGCCGTCGCAATCGCGACGCGAGATTCTTCGGCGGACGACACGCGCATCGCGGAGTTGCGTGCGAAGGCCGAGCGCATCGGCGAGGTGAACCTCGCGGCCGAAAGCGAGGTGAAGGAACTCGAAGAGCGCGCCTCCAAGCTGCAGGCCGAACGCGCCGACCTCGATGCGGCGGTGAAGGACCTTACGCAGACCATCACGAAGCTCAATCGCGAGGCGCGCAAGCGTTTCGCCGAGACCTTCGAAGGCGCGGCGAAGAATTTCGAGGAGCTCTTTCCCAAGCTGCTGCCCGGCGGCAAGGGACGCCTCGAACTCGAGCAGAGCGACGACGTGCTCGAAGCGGGCGTGAACATCCTCGTGCAGCCGGCGGGTAAGAAGGTCAAAGAGATCGGTCTGCTCTCCGGTGGCGAAAAGGCATTGTCGGCGATGGCGCTCATCTTCTCGCTCTTCCTGCTCAATCCGAGTCCCTTCTGCGTGATGGACGAGGTCGACGCGCCGCTCGACGAGTTCCGCCTCAACGCTTTCACCGGGCTCATCGCGGAGCTGAAGGCGCGCTCGCAGTTCATCATCATCACGCACAATCAGCGCACGATGCAGCGCGCCGATCACATCCACGGCGTGACGATGGATCGCCCGGGCGTGTCGAAGATCATCTCGCTGAAGATCCCCCAAGCGGCGTAATTTAATTCATTGAGGTTCCTCTCCCACATTTTTCCGTGGGAGATCTCGGTTGGCGCAGTATCACCAACCGGTCGATGTGTCCTCTGGCGCTCCTGCTGGTTCCCCTTCCCGTACGGGAAGGGGCCAGGGGTTAGGTCTGCGGCTCCATCAACTCAATCCGATTCCCGAACGGATCGTCCACGTACACGCGAGCGTAACCGTCGAGCGGTTCGTCATCGACGACGCGAAGACCCGCCGCTTTCAGCGCCGCGACCAGCGCCGGCAAATCCTCGACGATCAGCGCCGGGTGCGCCTTGCGCGCGGGTGCGAAATCCTTCTCGACGCCCAAATGAATCTTCAGCGCGCCGCGCTCGAACCAGCATCCGCCGCGCTTCGCAAGGTGCGGAGGCTTGGGCTGCTCCGCGATGCCGAGGATGCCCGCATAGAACGCGCGCGCGTCGTCTTCGCGTCCGGCCGGCATCGCAAGCTGCACGTGATCGATCGATACAACCTTCATCGTGGGATGATCGGCAGGATGACGTGACTCGGATGCGATGCGTCATGGTAAATCGTGTTGCGCGCGACGACGGTATGCGTGTGATCGTTCAGCGGCTCGCCGGTATTCGGATTCGGATCGAAGCGCGGGAAGTTGCTGCTCGAAATGTCTAAGCGGATGCGATGGCCCGCCTTGAACAGATTCGAGGTCGGATAGAGCTGGACGGTGAATTCGTAAGTCTCGCCCGGCGTCATCAACTCAGCGCGCTCGAGCGAGTTGCGGAAGCGCGCGCGGATGATGCCGTCCTCGAGGTTCATCTCGATTCCCTCGGGATAGTCGCGCGTCGGCGGATGCACGTCGATGAGTTTCGCGGTGAAGTCGGTATCGCGCGCCGATGACGACGCCCACAGCTTCACGTCGATTGGGCCGGTGACCTCGATGTCCTCGGTAAGTGGTGGTGTCATGAAGACGATCACATCGCGGCGCGAGGAAAGACGGATCTCGTCGCTGCAATTCCAGATGTGCTCGCCGCCGATCTGATCCCACGCGCCCTGCTGCATGATCTCCATCGCGGAAGAAGTGTTGCCGCCGATGCTCGGGACCGGATCGCGCGGATCGTAGTCGTAACTCGTCGAGCTTTGCGCCTCGCGCGGCGCGTCGATGCCGAGGCTGCGATCGGCGTGCAGGTAGTACGGCGTGAAGCGCGTGCGCGCGAGCGGCCACTCGTACTCATCGCGCCACACACCGCCGTGCAGATGACGTCCATCGGGACCGGCTTCCTCGGTGTCACCGCCCATGACGAAAATTTTAACCGGCGCTTCATCCTCGACGCCGTTGTGAATTCCCTTCAGCCAGCGGTCGTACCAGCGCAGCCGAAATTCGAGGCTCTCGATCGCGGCGCGCGAGCCGAAGTCGGTATCGCCGTGCTGCGACATCATATGCGAGCCGTGCACCCACGGTCCGAGGATCATCCGCACGGGGCCGCGCTTGTTTTTCGACAGCGCCGCATACGCCATCGTGGTCTGGCGTCCCCACGAGTCGTACCATCCGCCGACCAGCTGCACCGGCACGTCCTTGTATGCTCCGATGTTGTGGGTGAGGCCGAGGCCGGGCTGCTTCCAGTACGCGTCGTTCTCGCCGTGGCTCATTGCGTAGACGATCCAGTCTTCGTACTCGGGCGCGAGGCGAAGTGGCGTCGCGCCTTTGCGAATCGGCAGATTCGAGATGTAACGCCTGACGTTACGCGCGCATTCCTCGAGCGCCTCGCGAGTTTTGGGATCGCGCGATGCGTGGCTTCCTTCGGGCGCGGCCATCGAGAAGACCCAGTTGGTGAAACGCATCTCCCACGCGCCGCCATTGCGCATGCCGAAGTAGCCGGCGTCGCTGACCGCGTCGACCGGAATCAGCGTTTTGAGGCCGGGAGGATTCGCGAGCGCCATCGCATGCTGAGTGCCGCCGACATACGAGGTGCCGATCATGCCGAATCCACCGTCGCTCCACGGTTGCTCCACGAGCCATCGCGCGGTGTCGAAGCCATCGGCGGCGTCGTCGACCATCATGCGCCAGGTGCCTTCGGACGCGAAGCGGCCGCGGGTATCCTGCGAGATGCAGACGTACCCTCGACTGGCGTAAAACGCCTGCCACGGATATGGCGGCATGCCGTGGAAGCGGCCACCCTTGTTGTATGGCGTGCGCTCCAAAATGGCGGGAAACTTGCCTTCGAGGCGGATGCCGTCGCGCGCCGGATAATAGATGTCGGTGGCGAGGCGGACGCCGTCGCGCATCGGCACCATCACGTCGCGCTCGACGACGTAGAGCGCCTTGTCCACGCGCGCGATCTTCGGCGGAAGCAGCGGCGTTAGATTTCGCACGGCGCTAGATCTGGCTGTAGCCGCTTCCCTTCCGATCGAAGCCGAAGCCGCGCCCTTCTCGCTTGAGCATGCCGTACTGTTTTAGGACGACCTGGCTGTACGTGACCCATCCGGTGACCTTGTCGAGCGGTTCGGTGACGAGCAGCAGCGCTGCGTCCGCCATCCATTCGACCGGCTCACTGTTGGGATCGTCGTCGCCGCTCGTCAGGTGGAAATAGACTGCGCCTGGCGTCGGCACCACCACCGAGGGCGAGAGGCACGTGACGGAAATTCCGTCCTCGTACACTTCTTCGGCGAGTCCCTGCGTCATGCGCTCCATCGCGGCTTTCTCCGCGCCATAACAAACCGCGCCGCGAACGATCGCATCGCCTTTATAGGGGCCGCGGCCCGGGCCGACCGCCGCCGCCGATGAAATGTTGAGAATCGCGCCCGACTTGCGCGGGATCATATCCTTAAGCGCTAGCCGGCTGAGGATGAACGGCGCGTGCAAATTGATGTCGAATGATCGCTTCCACTTGCGCGGCTCGTAGTCCTTCACCGGGATGAAGTAGGTCAGCGCGGCGTTGTTCACCAGCACATCGCACGGCCCGTAGATGCGATGCGTCTCAGCAAAGAGCTTTTCGCAATCGGCTTCCGAGGAAACGTCGCAGGTGACCGCGCTCGCCTCGCCGCCGGACTTCTTGATGCCCGCGACTGTCGTTTCGAGCGAGCCGGTCAGCAGCTTATGTTCGCCTTCATGCAGCGTGCGTGCGGTACAGATGACGCGGGCGCCTTCTTTCGCATACAGTTCCGCGATTGCCTGTCCGATGCCGCGGCTGGCGCCGGTGACGATTGCAACTTTATTGTCGAGCTTGCCCATCGATGAATGCTCCCGAAGAACAGTAACCGTTTCGATTCGTATAGCATGCGGAGACGGTATCGCGGCTAGTGCATTTGCCGGCGATATTGGGCACACTCAAACGGCAGGGACATTTTGCCGCGCACGTACGGCATACAGGTGGAACGGGTAGGATGATAAGGAAGAGTCTTGTAGCATTCGCAATTCTCGCGTCGATTTCGTTCGCAATCGCCCCGGCATCAGGACAGGACGATTCAGCATCGGCAAGCAGCATCGGCGACGCCGGATTCGCACGGCAAGTTCGCATCGCGGGCTCATTGGTCGGCAACGGAAACTTCACCTCGGGCTCGTGCATGACCGGATTTAGCCAATGTCCGAGCGGCGACAACTGCACTTGCTTGACCGTGATGGACGCACGATTTGTGAGTTCGAGAATCGGCAGTGGCCGCGCCAATCTCTTTCTGACTTTCGATCAGAACGGATCCTTCGGCACCTTGGGGCATGATTGCACGCCGATCTATGGCGAGCTGGATGCGATCGCGAAAAAGGATTCGCCCCAATTCTCCATATGGGGTGCATCGTGCGCCACTGACAGTGCCAACAACCAAGCCGCCAATGGCGCGATGGGTCTGTCTGACTCGATCCTGTTCAACGCCAGCGGATATGCGACCTTTACATCGACAATCGGCCGCGCGGGCCATGTTGTGCTGAGGTTCACCGGCGCGGCGCAGTAGCCTTCCCGCGCCATATCGGCGAATTTATCGCGCGCCGTTACGTCTAAGACGTGGCAGAGGGCGCACTCGCCCTATCTTCGTGTCCGGCAGCCTTTCTGGATTCCTATGTTTGTCCGCCGCCTGTCCGCCATCTTCGCTTTTGTTGCGCTGTTTCTCCATACGCCGCCGATCAATGCCGCCGACATCATCGTGCCGGTCTCGCATGAAATCTCGGGAACGCAGACCCAATATCAGGTCGGTCCGCACGATACCGCTGATTCGATTGCAGCGCGCTTCGGCGAGCCCGAACTCACGATGACGCTGGACAACGGCGACGACACGGCTGAAGGAAGCACCGTCGACATCGACAGCCGTCACATCGTGCCCCCGATGGGCGATGGGATCGTCATCAACATCCCGCAGCGGATGCTATTTCTGATTCGCAATGGCCACGTCGTTGAATCTTTTCCCGCCACCGTCGGACGTCCGGACTGGCAGACGCCGCTCGGAAGTTTCTACATTGAAGCGCGCACGAAAAATCCCACCTGGCACGTGCCGCCCTCGATTCGCGCCGACATGGAAGATGAAGGCATCACCGTCGCAAGTGAAGTCGGGCCCGGCGCTTCCAATCCGCTCGGAAAATTGTGGATGGGGCTGGATCACGGCGGCATCGGGATTCACAGCACCAATCATCCGAAGAGCATCTTTCGTTTTGGCTCCCACGGATGCATTCGGCTCGCGCCGCAGTCCGCCCAGGCGCTGTTCGATTCCATCGAGCCGTCGGAGCCGGTCGAAATAATCTACGCGCCGGTGTCAGTTGCGGCGCTGGATAACGGCGAAATCTATCTCGAGTCCGATTCGGATCCGTACGAGCTAGGCCATCCGGATATCGAGCAGGTGCGCGAGGCTGCGCGCAACGCCGGCCTCGAGAATCGGATCGACTGGCCGGCAGCGTCGCAGGCGCTGGTGACGGTGGAAGGCATCGCGCGCCGCATCGACCTCAAGTGGAAAATCGAGGAAGCGGTCAATCATAGCAGCCTGTTGCCATAGGGCAGCCTGTTGCAATAGCAAAATTCGCGTGCTTTTATCGGCGCATTCGCAACTAGTTGGCGGGGCCTCGTCGAGAAGTGCGCTGAATGGAGATAAGCGAACGGGATAAGACCACCGCACACGTCGCACTGCTTGCCATCACCCTCGCGGCGATTCTCCGAACCGCGTGGATCTCCGACGCATCCCTCAACACGCTACGCAGCGCCGTCAATTTCTTACACGGCGCGGGACCGGTAGTTCACGTCGACGATCGCGTCCAATCCTTTGTCCACCCTTTGTGGTTTCTGCTGATAGCAGCCGGCACGCTTATCACCGGCAACGCATTCGCGGCGACATTCATATTATCGATTGCACTGTCGCTCGCTACGATTTGGATACTTATCGGGCGAGTAGCAAGCAGTTTTTGGGCGGGAATGTTGGCGGGCACGATACTCCTGTTGTCCAAGGCTTACATCGATTACTCCACCTCCGGGCTGGAGACTCCGTTGGCGCATTTTCTTTTGATCGTCGGAGTGCTGCTAGGTCTGGAATCACTCAATAGCGATTCGGACTATATCGCAGCAGGAAGCATTGTCGCTTTGGCATCAATATATCTTTGCCGTCCTTCCTTGCTAGTAGCGGTTCTACCCTTCGGCCTCCTGGTGCTATGGCGTTCCTATCGCAATCCGCGACAAACCGCAGTGATAGCCACAATCGCAATCGCGCTGCCATTGTGTTGGACGATTTTCAGCAAACTCTACTATCGCGAGGCAATCCCCGTGCAGGTGTTCGCACGACTCCAGGGGAATCTGCCTCTGATAGAAGACATCCGT
>DATGKG010000037.1:0-2746 GCA_035294805.1 Binataceae bacterium (SeqCode)
CATCCAGAAAACAAACTAAACAAAATGTAGAGTCATCAAAATACGTCGATGCTTACAGCGAATCAAGTGGCTGTAGGCAACGGCGCCCTCCTTCCGGATGCGGTCGGAGGGCGCCGTCGTAAACCTATGTCAGCGTGGCGCCGTGCCGATACGCGCCCCACATCCGCGCCGCGATACGCTCGGGATCGCATCGGATGCCGTAGCGCTGAAAGTAGCCGCATACGTTGGCGAGGTCGCGCTGGAGCAGTTCCCGCGCGTTGGGATTGAAGCGCGCATCGATCGCCTGCGGAAAATCGATCGCCACGATCGCACCCTTCCAATACAGGATGTTGTAGGGCGAGAGGTCGCCGTGAATACGATCGAGGTCGAGCCAGAGTCCTACATTGCGCAGGACGCGCTCGAATAGCGCCGCCGCTTCGTCGCGGGTGAGTTCCACTTGCGCCAGGCGCGGCGCCGCGCCGGTCTCATCGCCGATGTATTGCATCAGGACCACGCTTTCGCCGAGCGCGATCGGAAACGGAACGTCGGCGCCCGCGCGATGCAGCGTGCCGAGCGTCTCGAACTCCGCGCTAAGCCAGGTGCCATGCTGCACGCGGCGTCCAAAGGCCGACCCTTTCGCCATCGCGAGCCGCTCGCGCCGCACCTTGGGACCGCGCAGGCGGCTGTCCTGGTACGTCGCGTCATTGCGAAAGTGCCGCCGGTTGAGCGGATGGTAAACTTTCGCCGCCACCAGCTCGACGCCGGCGAGCGGTCCGCCACGGCAGCAATACACGATGCCCTCCTTGCCGCCTTCGATCACGTGGAGGACTTCGCTCAGATGTCCGTCGTTCAGAAAACTATCCAAATTCGACTCGGGATAATAATTTTTCAACTCGCTTCTCCGCGGTTGCGAATGATTTCGTTGGTCGGATGTCGTTTTCGAATCGAGCAACAAAAACGGCTGGCATTGGTGAGCCTCCTAGTCGGTTGACGGAGTTGAACTTCGCGCGCGAAGACGCACATCCGCGCATCGCGCAAAAGCAAAAGGCCGCGGGCGGAAAGCTCGCGGCCTCTATGACGACGATTTCGGGATTAGTCTAAGAGACGGCAGACGCGTTCCGCTGCGGGATGTGTTTCACGACCGATTCCATTTCGAACGCGCCTCCTTGCACAGGATGGGATCTAGCTATCACCACGCTCATACGCGGTCAACGGGTTTAGCGATCACGCGCCAAGCATCGGCAGCGTCCGGAGGCCGCGCAGGAGATACGAGCCGCGATATTCGAGCGGCGCGGCGGGATCGGCGAGGCGCAAATTCGGGAACCGCTGCAACATCGAGGAAATCGCAATCGCGCCCTCGAGCCGCGCCAAGTTCGCGCCGAGACAAAAATGGATCCCCTCGCCGAAGGCGACGTGATCGTTCGGCGAGCGTGCGACGTCGAAGACGTCGGCATTCGGGAAGCGTCGCGGATCGTGATTCGCCGCCGCGATAATCACGAACACCATCTCGCCGGCGGCGATGTCGGTACCGCCGACGTTGGTGGCGGCGGCGCAGCTTCGGACGGTCGATTGCACCGGGCTGTCGAAGCGCAGCATCTCATCGATCGCGGTCGGCATCAGCGAAAAATCACCGCGCAGACGCCGCATCTGATCCGGATGACGCATCAGCGCGAGGGTGCCGTTGCCGATAAGGTTGGTGGTGGTCTCGTTGCCAGCTAGCAGCAGCAACACGACGAATGCGAGCAACTCTTCGGACGAGAGCGCGCCGCCCTCGTCATGTGCCTGCACCAGCGCGGTAATAAGATCCTCGCCGGGGTCGCGGCGGCGCCGCTCGATCTGCGCGGATAGATACGCGCGCAACTCCTGCGAGGTAGACTTGAGCCCTTCGGGCGGAGGCGCGCCACGAAACGATCCGCGCCCTCCTTCGATGATCTGGTTCGACCACGTCTTGAACTGCGCGTGCTCCTCGGGCGGCACTCCGAGCATCTCTGCGATGACGATCATCGGCAACGGACTCGCGAGGTCGTTCATGAGATCGAATGCGCCTTCGCGCCCGATGCGATCGAGCAGCTCGGCGGCGATCGCCTTGATGCGCGGCTCGATATCCTTTATCCGTCGCGGCGTAAACGCGCGGCTCACCAGACGGCGCAGACGCGTATGCACGGGCGGATCGGAATCGAGCATCGTGGTCGCGCCGGCAAAGGGACCGAACTCGGCGCGCAACGCTTGCAGCATCGGCAGCGGCCGGCTGGAGAAATGCTCGTGGTCGCGCAACACGGTCAGGCAATCGTCATAGCGGGCGACCAGCGTCGTCGGAACGAAAATATTGAACTTGCGCGGCGCGCCGTCGCGCAACGCCGGATAGTGGGGATACGGATTGTCGCGAAACGATGGATCGATCGGGTTGAAGTAGAACTCGCCCGAGGGTTGCGCCGATGCGGCTTCCGCCATGATGATAACCTCGCGGATTGATTCGATGCGCCATCCTAACACGCGTTAGGTTGAGAGTACAACCTCGCGCGCAGGCGGATTTTGCTCCGCGCATTCATATGATAGTTCGATGGCGGCAGGTGGCTAACAATTTCAAATGGAGGTTGCGCATGAGTCCGGTCGAAGCGTCCGGTGCCCCGTCCTCTCGACGAGGCATCTTCCTCACCGTCATCGCGATCCTATTCGTCGTGCTGGCGGCTTCCGATTTCACCAAAGTATTTCAGCATTCGCGCGATGCTGGTCTGGGGCTGGTTATCCTCGGGCATCGATTCGTGCG
>DATGKG010000038.1:0-12502 GCA_035294805.1 Binataceae bacterium (SeqCode)
AGGAAAGATCAATCGGATTGATGCGAACACCGACGTCGCGGACTGCTGCGGCGACCTTGTCGCCGAGATCAATTCGAAACGTTTCGGCCAAGTCGCGGAAGATTAGCAAGTCGGCATCGAGGTAAACGCACCGCGCGAGACTTGGAAACATGTCACCTATAAAATATCGTGCATAGGTCGCCTTACTTTTCAGATATGCCGTCGAACGGAAACCCTTAAGCTGGTCCTTTGCAATCTCAGCGAAACTTACCTGACCGCAATTAGGATGTTTCCAGGACTTTTGCAGCTTCGACTTATCAGCATCCAGTAGTCCCGCGCTGATGACGTGGACATTCAGGATTGTGGTCGAGTTCTCAAGTGCGGAACGAACGGTGACAGCCAGGCCGGGCAGGATGCGACGGTCGCCGCTAAGCGCAATATCGACGCTCATAATGCTGATTCACCATACGCTACGGCCTTCACTCCTTCAAAAGAGAGAGCCTGAGCATCGATGCTCAGGCTCTCCGTTCTTCTTTTTCTGATTCCCCTTCCCTGCAGGGGAAGGAGTTAGGGGTTAGGTCCTAGAATGCCGCGTACCACGGTACCTCGTGAGGATCCTGAAGCTGGAAGTTGATGTTGAATGCCGTTAGCAACGTTCCTTGCGCATGCTGCAGGTTGACCTTCGCGTTCTCGAGGTCGACGAATGACTGCACCTGATTGCCTTCCGCCGATACTTCCTCTTCCTGGAACTGCAGGAGGTCATGCGTCGTCGCCATCCCAACGCGGAAGCGCACGTTCTCGTCATTGAGCGATTGCCGCGCGTAGAAGGTCGCCTGCTCGGTCGCCTGCGCGCGCTTCTGATCGGCATACAGGTTGGCGAGCGCATTTTCGATTTGCACTACGGCGGCGGAAAGCTGCGCGCGATACTGCAGGCGCGTCTGTTCGTATGAGACGCGGGCCTGTGCGAGAGCCGCTCGCGCGCTGGCGTTATCGAGCGGCATCTGGAAGGTCAGCACCGCTGCGTAGTTATAGAAGCCGAAGTTCCACATCTTGTTCAGCGCATCGCCATAGATGCCGCCGAATGGAAGCCTGCTCCCGGAGTCAGAAGGATATGGCATCGGGCCCATGCCCTCATCTACCGTGCCTGAAGGTGTACAATTGCCCGAACCCGCGACCGGCATGCCGAATGGCGCGTTACATCGCGAGTGGCCCGCGGTATTGGTAACTCCGATCTGCGCGCCTAGATTGAGCTGCGGAAGCGTCTGATTTTCCGCGTACTGCACCTGCAGCAGCGCGCCGCGAATTGACTCGCGCAATCCTCCCAACGATGGACGATATTCGACCGCCGCGCGCAGCGACTGGTCTTCGTCGATGACGATCGCCTCGTGAGGTTTGGGCAGATCGGCAGGCTGGATTTCCGCCGGCAGAAAAGTTCCGTCCGGATTGAACATCACATCCTGACGAAGCTGCGCGCGCGCGGTTTTCAAATTGGCTACCGCGGTAAACACGTTCGCCGCTGAAGTGGCGGCCGCCGACTGCGCTTCCTGCAAATCGAGCGGCGCGAGTGTTCCGACCCTTACCGAGATCGCGTTCTGCCGCACCAGGTCCTGATTGAACTTCAGCGCGGCGCGCGCCACGTCGAGGTTTTCCTCGCTCAGCACCACGTTCCAATAATCCGACGCGATCGATTGAATCAGGTCCTGCAACGATTGCTCATAGTTCCACTGCGCCTGTTTCTGCCCGGACTCTGCCACGCGCACATTGATGGTCGCGAATTCCCATCCGAAGCTCTGCAGCAACGGCTGCGCTATCGACACCGCCAAGGTGGGACTGTACGACGGATTGATCGATGCAAACAGAGAGTTCGAGAGCGTGCGCTCGTTGTCGAACGTGATACCCATCGTGCCGCCGGTGAGCGCGGACAGCTTGTTGATGCCGAAATTCCAGTCATAGAGCTTGGTCGCCGATGCGGTCGCACCCACGAGCACCGAGGTGGCGGGCGTCACGCTCTTGATGACATCGACTTGCGAAGTCAGGTTCGGATCGAATGCCGCATTTGCCGCGCGCACGCCTTCCTGACCGCCGATCGGGTTGAGCTCGATATACTTAACGTTGGGGTTGTTACGCAGCGCGACATAGATGGCTTCCTTCAGCGTCATCTTGCGCGCGGTCTGATCGGCGGTGCGCAGGTAGCTTTCGCTGATCAGGCTTTCGGGCGGAACTTCGTGCGTGGTCGACCATTGATGCACGAAAATTCCGGGCAAAGCGGGGAGCGAATCATGATGCTCGAACTGCGCGGTTGCCGGCACCGGCACGCTGGTATCTGGGGGCGCTTGTGGAGTCACCGGAATACTCTGCAACTGGATGGGTCCGCTGGTCGCGGGCGCTTGCAAATCCGCGTCCGGCGGCGCGGGTGGATTGTAGACGCCGGTTGGCGCCGATGAGCCTGAGCCGGCAGCCATTTGCGCGGCCGCCATCCGCGTATTGCCGAGCATCAGGGCGAGAACGGCGATGGCTATCGCGGCGCGTCCGATACACTTCGACATCTGGAAAATCCTCCTTGCCTGCGCGTCCGGCCCCATGACGCGGGCAAACGACCGGTTAGAGAGCTTGCACAGCACGATTTGGGTCGCGATTATATCCAAGACGGTTTGCGATGTCTGCGAACCGAATCGATCACAATAGTCAGTGAATATACCCATGGCAGATTGGATGCGGCGAGTACCTTCGGTGGTCAGTACGGCGATCGCGCTGGTATGTTTCGGATTTCTTGGGCTGACGGCGAGTACCTCGGGGCTCGCGCAGAGCAACATTCCCGCCGGAGTGCCGCTGGTGCCGTCGGCCACCGGGCCGCTCTCATCCGCACCTCCGACCGGTGCTTCGAGCGGCAGGCTTACCACGCTAACCCCGCTGTCCTTACCTGCCGCGGCGCCGAGTACTGCCGCAGCGGCTCCTGGAGCGCCCGCGGCATTGACGACCACCAGCGCGCTTCCGGTCCTGAATCCCGCCCCGTTGGTGGTGGCGGGAGGTCCCACCCCCATACCGCAATCGATATTCAACTGCTCATGTTTCGGCATCGGCCTCGGGACCCGATGGGTCGGGCGGGTGCAGTCGACGAACTTCCAAAGTGCGAGCACCGCGGCGGCTGCTCAGTGCACTGCCTACGCGATCAACAGCGGCACGCAGTCTCCGTATATCGCGCCTCCCGGAGGAGTAAGCCTTGGACGCAATCCGTATCCCGGCGTAAATCCTAACGGCGCGCCCGGCAACGTCGCGACCAGTTTCCGCGGAACCTCGGTGTTCACGGAAACCTCGGCGGCGGAAACCGGCGTGCCTCCGCGGGCCGCCGGATGCGCGCGATGCGCCTGCGACTAACTTTTCGGCTCGAGCATACGCGCCAAATCGTCAGAAAGCGGCGTCGAGACCTTGATCGCGCCTGACGCGGGGGATTCGAGATCGATTTCCGCGAGATGCAGCCCGAAGCGTCCTGGCTCCAGTTCGCATGGCGTGCCTCCGTATAGAAGGTCACCAACGATAGGGAATCCAGCGTGCGCAAGATGCACGCGAATCTGATGCCGCATGCCGGTGGTCGGCACGACCTCGACGAGTGTGAAATTACCTATGCGCCGGACCGGCTGGACGCGCGTGAGGGCGGGCCTCGCGGAAAGGCGCTCCGCATCGGAAGCATCGCAAGCGAGCATCCGTCGCGAATTTTTTGGATGATGCGCGATGGGTGCGCTCATCGTCAGCGGCGCACGGAGATTTCCCGTCACCATCGCGAGATACTTTCGCCTGATAGCGCCGGAGCGAATCGCGCGCCGCAGGATAGTGAAAGCATCGGTGGTGCGCGCGATCATCAGCGCTCCCGATGTTCCGTTGTCGAGGCGATGAATCAATCCACCCTCGATCGGCTTGTCGCCGACGTCCTTGATTTCAGGGAATCGCGCGACGACCGCATTCATCACAGTGCCGAACTCGCCGGGCCGCAACGGATGACACGGAATGCCGCCGGGTTTGTTGACCAAGATAAGTGCGGCATCCTCGAAGAGAACCTCGAGCGGAAAGTCGGCATCCGGCTCGATGGCGAGAAGATGGGGAGCCGTTTGGACCTCGACCTCATCACCGGCGCGCACGATCGCGCCCTTGATCCCGCGCCGGCCGTTGAGCCGCACCGCGCCTCGACCGACCATCTCGCGCGCCTCGCGCCGCGAGGCCGCGTGCCCCGTGCGCACCAGATAATGATCGAGCCGCTCGCCGGTCGTACTACTCAATGCGCTTGGGATGTTGCGGGAGCAGGCGCGGCGGCTGTGTGATAGGCGGGAAATTGTCGCGTCGCGGCATAGACCAAAATCGCGAGCACGACAATCGCCGTCACGATATCGAGGAAGGCGAGTTGGGTCGCGCCGCGCTCGCGCCTTCGAGTTGTGAACCTTCTCATTCCCTGATGTCCTCCCGTCATGCCATGCCTGCGACGCTGCGCGCCGCCGATCGTACCGCGCTTGCGCCTGCGTTTAGCGGCAATCCGAACAGGATGCGCAACTCGCGTCCAGTCGCGGATTTCTCCGCGCCGGCAACCTTTAACGGCGATCCCGCGCTCACGACACGGCCGCCCTCGTCGCCACCGCCGGGGCCAAGATCGATCACGCAATCGGCGTGCGCGATGAATTCGAGATTGTGCTCGATGACGACCAGCGTATTGCCGTCGGTCACCAGCCGCATCAGCACCTTGATTAGTTTCCGAATGTCGGCCGAGCTCAGTCCGGTCGTCGGCTCATCGAGGAGGAACATGCGTGGCAGCGCCTTTCCGCTTTGATTGATCGGCGCGGGCTCGAGGTCGGCGAGCAGGAACCGCGCGATTTTCAGCCGCTGCGCCTCGCCACCCGAGAGCGTCGATGTCGTCTGTCCGAGACGCACGTAGCCGAGTCCCACCGCGCTCAACGCCTCCAGCCGTTTGAGGATCGATTTGTGGTGGGCGAAAAACTTCAGCGCGTCGTCAACCGTCAGATCGAGCACCTGATCGATGTTGAGCTTCTGATACCGAATTCCGAGGATGTGGCTCTGGAAGCGGCGTCCATCGCAGTGATCGCAAGTGACCTCGAGGTCCGCCATGAAATGCATTTCGATCGTGACGGTGCCGGTTCCCGCGCATTTCTCGCATCGCCCGCCTTCCACGTTGAAAGAAAAGTCGCGCGAGGTGACACCGGTCCGCTTTGCTTCCGCGGTCGAGGCGAAAAGCTTACGAATGTCGTCGTAGATTTTCAGATAGGTGGCCGGATTGGAGCGCATCGAGCGCGTTGGCAGCTCCTGACCCATATGGACCATCGCACCGATTTGCTCGAATCCGTCGATGCGCGCGCACTCGCCGGCCTCGACGCTCTCGCCCCGACGCCGCAAGTAATTGTTGTAAAGGACGTCTTCGACCAGCGTCGATTTGCCGGAGCCGGAAACGCCGGTCACGCAGACCAGCCGCGCCAGCGGAATCACGACGTCGACATCCTTGAGGTTGTGTGCGCGCGCACCCTTGATGCGAATCGCCGCATCATGTTTCGTGAAGCGCCGCTCGCGCGACATCGCGCGCATCAGCAGCACGCGTCCCGCGGTTCCGGTGGCGCTCGCGATGGCGTGTTTCGAGGGCGGCCCGACGTGCATCAGAGCGCCGCCCTCGCTGCCGCCGCCGGGACCGAGCTCGACGATGAAATCCGCGCCGTCGATTATCGTCGAATCGTGCTCGACGACCACCACCGTGTTGTCGAGATCGCGCAGATGGCGCAGCACCGCGAGCAGCCGGCGCGCATCGGATGAATGAAGTCCCACCGTGGGTTCATCGAGCGCGTAGAGGGTGCCGACCAGCAGACTGCCGAGCGCGCTCGCGAGGTGGATACGTTGCGCCTCGCCGCCCGAAAGCGTGCGCGCCTGTCGCTCGAGGGTGAGATATCCGAGCCCGACCTCGGTGAGATAGCCGACGCGATTTTTGAGTTCGCGCAAAACCGTCGCGCATCGATCCGCGATCGCCGGTTGGCGACGGAGTGAATCGACCCAGGCCGAAAGTTCGTCGACCGAGAGCTTGCCGATGTCGGCGATCGATGCGTCATCGATGCGCACATTCAACGCGTCAGGCTTGAGCTTGCTGCCGGAGCAAACCGGGCAGGGCACGAAGCGGCGATACTTCGCGAGCAGGATGCGGACGTGAGTTTTGTAGCGACGGCCCTCGAGCCACCGGAAAAATCCGCGCACGCCGGGCCAGCGGTCGTCGTCGAATTCATGATGACGCCGCTTTTTGCCGTCATCAGGCGATGACTCGGGGCGCGGCTCGCCGTCGACCAGCCATGCGCGCTCCTCATCGGTCATCTCGCGAAATGACACGGCGGTGCGGATTTTCCGTTTGCGCGCGAGCTTGATCATCCACTCGCTCATCTCTTTGTAAGCAGGCGTGCGCCACGGCGCGATGAGTCCCTGCCGAATCGAAAGATTCGGATTGGGGATGACCTTTTCCAGATCGAGTTCAACTGTGCGCCCGAAGCCTTCGCATTCGGCGCACGCGCCAATCGGACTATTGGATGAGAACAGCGCCGGCGATGGATCCGGAAATGGCGTGCCGCATCGCGAGCAGTTGAAGCGTCGATCCAGCTCGATCGCATCGAGCTGCGCGATGACGCCCTCGCGGCGCTCGGCCCTGATTAGACGCGCGCGCCCGGCGCCGAGGTAAAATGATTTCTCCAGCGCCTCGCGGATGCGTTCGGCTTCACCGTCGCCGCTCACCGATACGCGATCGATGACCGCATCGAGCGGAGTGGTGCGCGAGGAGCCGCCATTTTTCAGATGCTCGGCGAACTCCGCGGTCTCGACCACCGCGCCGTCCTCGAACACGCGATGGTATCCGTTCGCGATGAGCCAGTTGGCGGCCTCGAACGGCGAGCGCGAACCCATCTCGAACGGTGCAGTGAAGATATACATCCCGGGCGTTGCGATGACGCGTTGCGCGGCGCTTTCGACCGAATCGCGCGTGACCTCGCATCCGCACGAGGGACACATCGTCTTACCGATGGTCGCAAAAAGTAACCGGATGTAGTCGCTGATTTCGGTGACGGTGCCGACCGTTGAGCGCGCGTTCTTGATGGTATTTTTCTGGCGCAGCGCGAGCGCCGGCGGAATGTCCGAAATCGCATCGACGTCCGGCCGTTCCATCCGCGCGAGGAACATCCGCGCGTAGGTCGAGAGCGACTGCACGTAGCGCCGCTGGCCCTCGGCATACAGCGTGTCGAACACCAGGCTCGACTTGCCGGAGCCCGAGACGCCGGTGACGACAGTCAGCTTGCCGCGCGGAATTTCGAGCGAAAGGTTTTGCAGGTTGTGAGTGCGGGCGCCGACTATGTTGATGGAACCCTGCAAGCGGCGTCGCTACCTCGGATCGGAAATCGGGCGCGCTTTCTTTTTGCGTTCGCCGGGGAATTCGTCGGCAACCTTCGCGTAGAGGTCGGCCAGCGCGAAGTCGAATTTGGTCTGCAGCCGTTTGGTTTCCTTGTCGCGTTCGGGGTCGGGGAGATCCTTCAACTTGGCCAGATCATCCTCCAACTGGATCATCAGCTTGTTGCGCTGAATCAGGTATTGATAGCCGTCCATAGACTGCATAAACCTCAGGATCTAAAGGAGTCGATTATACGGCATCTGCCGATCCGCGAACAGTCCGAGTGAGTCGTCAATCCACATCTTTGCCGATAGCGATTCTCACGGCGTGGGAGATGCCGAACCTCTCGCACGGATTTCTCGGGCGCATCGGCGGCGTGAGTGTAGGATCATACGCGAGCCTCAACCTCGCGTACTGGGTCGACGATGACGTTGCGCACGTCGATGAGAACTGGCGGCGTCTGCGCGAGGTGATTGGCGATGTCGCCATTGTGCGAAGTCATCAGACCCATGGCAAAACCGTTCGCGTCGTCAGGCGCGAGAATATCCACGAGAGACCCGAGGCGGATGGCATGGTCACCGCCGAGCGCGGAATTCTGCTCGCGGTCTCGAGCGCGGACTGCGTCCCGATTCTGATAAGCGATGCGCGCGGCACTATCGTCGGCGCTATTCACGCCGGATGGCGCGGCGTCATCGCGGGAATCGCGCAGGAGGGCATCCGCGCGATGGAGAGCCTCGGCGCGCGGCCGCGCGATCTTCGTGCGGCGCTTGGGCCCTCGATTGGGCAGTGCTGCTTCGAAGTGGATGAGGACCTCGCGCGTCGGTTCGCACGCGAAGTCGAAGGCTCGGAGCGTCATGCGCGAGCCGGGCGTCCGGGCAAGTCGCATCTGGATCTGCGCGCCATCATCACGGATCAACTGATGCGCGCGGGACTTCCTCGCGAGTCGATAATTAATGTTGGCCCATGCACCAAATGCGCGAACGATCGCTTCTTCTCGCGGCGCGCCGATGCATCATCGGGACTGCAGCTCAGCTTCATCGGCATCCGCGCGTGAGGTATTCTTGCCTTTACGGACACTGCGATGAGTAGCGCACGCATAATAGTTCCAAAGGACCAGGTCAGCGATTTCTGTCGCCGGCATCATATCAAGAAGCTCGCGCTGTTCGGCTCCGTTCTGCGCGACGACTTTCGCCCTGACAGCGATGTGGATGTGCTGGTGGAATTCGAACCCGGACGCACTCCCGGCCTCGCGTTCTTCGGGATGGAGATAGAACTTTCGGAAATCCTTGGACGAAAGGTCGATCTGAATACCGCGGGGTTATTGAGCAAATATTTTCGTGACCGGGTTCTCGCCGAGGCGGAGGTTCAGTATGTCGCGCCATGAAAGCGCGGTGCGCCTCCTTCATATGCTGGAACAATCCCGCGAAGCCCTTGCGATGATCCAAGGAAAGACGCGATCGGATCTTGACGCGGATCGCACGTTAAATCTCGCTCTCGTGAGATTGTTGGAAATTGTTGGCGAAGCGGCAAGCCGGATACCCAAGGAAGAACGGCAAAAGTATCCGGATATAGATTGGCCCCAGATCGTTGGACTAAGGAATCGACTGATCCACGGCTATGACTTCGTCGATTTCGACCTTCTCTGGCAAATCACCAACGACGATCTTCCCCCTCTCGTCGATCAGCGCGAAAAGATTCTTCTATGAAGATGAAGAAGCCGGTGAAAGGGAAGGCCGGCCATGTGATGCGCAAGGTCCGCAAGCCGATGGCGCCGCCCTCGCGCATCGAGGATGACCTCAAGCGTTATCGTCGCGAGCGCGAGCGTGAACGCCTGCGGCGCGAGGAAGCCCGTATCAACGAGAAGCCCAAGGGCTGATGGCAGCGCCGGTCAAAAGGCAAATCCAAATTGGACTCATCGGCGCCGGTCTCATCGGGCAGGCGCATTCGATGATGCTGCGGCTCATCGCCGAGCGTACCGAAAGCAGTGTCCGCATCGATTCTATATATGATGTTGCGCACGTCGCCGCCGAGAAGCTGGTCGCGAAGTGGCCCGGCGCGAAGGTCGCCGCCTCGGTGCGCAAGGTACTCGACGATCCTGCGATTGATGCGGTGTTCATCTGCACGCCGACGGCGAGCCATCGCGAGATCTGCGTCGATGCGGCGCGCGCGGGCAAACACATCTTCTGCGAGAAGCCGCTCGCGATGAGTGCCGCGGAGGCCGCCGAGATGCAGGTCACGATCGAGAGCGCGGGCGTCATCAGCCAGGTCGGCCTCGTCATGCGATTCATGGCCGTCTATCACGTGATGCGCGCACTCGCGAATGATTTTGCGGCTGGCCAAATCCTCGCGGTTGCGATGCGCGATGACCAGGATTTTCCGATTCGCGGCGCGCATCCGAGCGGATGGCGCAACGATCGGTCGCTGACCGCGGGCGGCACTCTGGTCGAGCATAGCGTGCACGACGTCGATCTCTTCACCTGGATGTTCGGCCCCATCGCGCGGCTCTACTGCACGACGCGCAATGTCAACGGTGCGCCCGGCGTGGAGGACGTCGCGTTCACACAATTCGAATTCGCCGCCGGATTTCACGGCCAGCTCGCATCGATATGGCATCGCGTGGCGCAGCGCCCGTCGAATCGGCGGCTGGAGATTTTCTGCGAGAACCTGATGCTCGCAAGCGATGATGACGCGGGCGAGTCGATTTACCTTCAGCGCGGCGATGGTGCGTCCGAGCGTATCGAACGAGCCGAGATGATGGCGCGATTCGAAGACATCATTCTGAACGAGCGTCCGTATCTCGCGCCGCTGCGCGACATCATCCGCCTCCCGTATGCGCTCGAGGATGCAGCTTTCCTCGCGGCGCTCCGCGGTGATACGAAGCCGGATCCGCCGTTTGGCGCGGGCGTCGCAGCGCAACGAATTGTAGAGTTAGCCTACGAATCGGCACGCTTGCGGATGCCGATTGACTTCAAGCCGTAGCGCGGCGGTCTCCACTATCGGGGGAATTCCAGCTAACCTTATGCGCGTAAGGTTTCCGGTGCTCGTTCGCCATGCCTGAACAACACACATTCCAAATGGAGACCGTCCATACGACATGATCGATTTTGAACTGTCCGACGAACAGAAAATGATCCGCGATTCGGTCGGCGCTTTCGCTATCGAGCAGATGCGTCCCGCCGCGCGCGAGGCTGACGAGACCGGCATCGTGCCCTCCGCGCTCATCGAGCAGCTATGGCAACTTGGCGTGGTGCAAAGCGCGATTCCCGAAAAGTTCGGCGGCGCCGGCGACCCGCGCTCGGCTGTCACCGGCGCGGTCATCGCGGAAGAACTCGGCTATGGCGACATCGCGATCGCGACGCATGCGCTGGCGCCGAGGCTGTTCGCATTTCCGATTCTTGAGGCCGGCAGCGACGCCCAGCGCGCGCGCTATCTAAAGCAGTTCGCCGCGGAGAAATTCATCGCTGCGACGGCCGCGCTGATGGAGCCGCGCTTCGATTTCGATACTACGATGCTCGCGACGTCGGTGCGGCGCGACGGCGCGGGCCTCGTGTTGAGCGGCCGCAAATGTTTCGTGCCGCTAGCCGCCGACTCGGACTCCATCCTTATATACGTGTCTTCGGATGCGAACGCGGGATACAACGGCGTCGAAGGTTTCATCGTGCCGCGCAATGCGCCCGGCCTGATCATTTCCGAGCGCGAGAAGAACATGGGCTTCAAGGCGCTCGCGACCTATGGCGTCGAGCTGAACGATTGCAAAATCGGTCCCGAAGCGCGGCTGGGAGGCGAGGGCGGTATCAACTTTTCGCGCATCATGAGCGAGACGCGCGTCGCGCTCGCCGCGATGGCGGTCGGGATGGCCCGCGCCGCGTATGACTACGCGCGCGAGTATGCGAAGGAGCGCCGCGCGTTTGGAGTGCCGATCGCGCAGAAGCAGGCGATCGCGTTCATCCTCGCGGACATGGCGATCGAGGTCGATGCTTCGCGGCTGCTGGTGTGGGAGGCCGCGTGGGAACTCGATCGCGGCGAGGATGCGCTCGCGTCGAGCTATCTCGCGAAGAACTACGTGGCGAACAGCGTGCTGAAGATCACCGACAACGCGGTTCAGGTGCTGGGCGGTCACGGCTACATCCGCGAGCATCCGGTCGAGATGTGGCTGCGCAATGCGCGCGGGCTGGCGGCTCTCGACGGGATCGCCACGGTGTGATCGCTTTTCTACCTCGAGTTACAGGAGAACCGAGATGATCGATTTCGAAATTGAACCGAGCGTCGTCAAGCGGGTGAAGATGTTTCACATGGTCGCCGATGGTGTGATGCGCCCGATCTCGCGCGAGTACGACGAAAAGGAACATGTCGAGCCGGAGCAATATTTCCAGACCATGTGGGCCGCCAACGCGATGGCCGATTCGTCATTGGACCTCGCAAAGAAAAAAGAGTCGAAGGACGGTGACGGCGAAAAGGCGCCCGCGCGCAGTCCGATGCGCAACCTTTATACCGTCATCACCACCGAGGAGCTGTGCTGGGGCGACGCGGGCTTGTTCCTCGCGACGCCGAATGCGGGTCTCGGCGGCGCTGCGGTGATGGCGGCAGGAACGCCCGAGCAGAAGGAACGCTTCCTGTCGCGCTTTCGCGGAGGTGCGCCGAAGTGGGGCGCGATGGCGATTACCGAGCCCGGCTTCGGCTCCGACTCGTCGCAAGTGACGACCACGGCGACGCGCGAGGGCGACGACTATGTGCTGAACGGAACCAAGATTTTCTGCACCGGTGGCGATCGCGCAGCGAAGTCGGAAGGTTTCATCGTAGTGTGGGCGACGGTCGACAAGAGCGCGGGACGGCCGGGCATCAAGCCGTTCGTCGTCGAGCATGGCACGCCCGGGATGGCGGTGGTGCGGACCGAGAACAAGCTCGGCATCCGCGCATCGGACACCGCGGCGATCGTGTTCGACAATTGCCGAATTCCTAAAGACCATTTGCTCGGGTCTCCGGAAGTCCGCAAGGAAGGCGGCTTCAAGGACGTGATGGCGACCTTCGATGCGACCCGGCCGATCGTCGCCGCGATGGCGATTGGGGTGGGGCGCGCGGCGCTCGACTTCGTGCGCGACTTCCTAAAGCAGCAAAACA
>DATGKG010000039.1:0-6429 GCA_035294805.1 Binataceae bacterium (SeqCode)
TCTGTGCGAGCAGATCGTCCGCAAACAGTTGCCGGACCTGGTGGTGGTCTCACCCGATACCGGCTTCGCGAAGCAAGCGCGCAAGTATGCTTCCTTCCTCGGCACTTCGATCGCCATCGGAGACAAGGAGCGCAAGGCGCACAACGAACGCGCCGAGGTGCTGGAGATCATCGGCAATGTGAAGGACAAGACCGCACTGATTGTCGACGACTTCACGATTTCAGCTGGCACGCTCGCCGATGCAGCTGCAAAGCTCATCGAGCGCGGCGCAAAGGCGGTATACGCGGCGGTCACCCACGGCGTTTTCAGCGAAGGTTCGATGGAGCGGCTCGACCTCAGTCCCATTCAGCGGCTACTGGTCACAGATTCGATCGAAACCCAGCCGGTGACATTTTCGGATAAGGTGGAAGTCGTATCGGTGGCGCCGCTCTTCGGCGAAGCGATTCGACGCATCCACAATCGCGAGAGCATCAGCAGCCTGTTTCCTTCGTAGCGTCAGACGCTTCTCATCCGATCGCGCACGAGAAAATAGAATCCGGTCGGATCGATCTGCGCAATGAGATTCGAGCGCAGCCATCCCTCGATGATCGTTCCGCCTGCCGGCGCAAGCGCCGATTTCACGCCGAGCTCGGCGGACTCGACCGCCTCCCATCCGATGTTGAGCGGGTGCCCATCGGTCGGATTGAGCGGACGAAGATCGGCGCTCGGCAGCGGAATTCCGGCGGCGTCGTTCAGGTACCATGCGGGATGGCTCGCGACGATCGGTCCCAAGTCGCTGCGGCCCAGCAGCGTCATGACATCGCAGTGAAGCCGCCGCGCGATACGCATTCGGCGCGAGGTGCTGAATGGTTGCTCGATCGCGACGACGAGCCCCGCCGGGATTTTTCCATTGAGCGCCGCCCCGAGTTGATCGTCGAGCAACGCGCCTGCGCGATCCCATCCGCATACCACGTAATCGAGAGTGCCTGGCAAAGGCGGCAGCTCGCGCTGCCATCCGGCATAGACAGTCGCGCCGCGATTCATCGCGCCGAGCAGCATCGCGAGCGACCACCAATTGGTCGGCGGCTCGAGGAGAAGGACGGAGACGTCTTCGTTCAGAAGATAAAAGGCGCCGACTGAAATACCGGTCGCGACCAGCGAGCGATGATTGTGTAATGCTTCGCCACGTTGGTCTGGCATTGGCAGCGCGAGGATCGGCGTGCGGAAGTCGGGCCGTCCGACGCGTTCCTTGCCGGGCTCCGACGAGATCGTGGCAAACGTCGCGCCGCCATCACCGATTGCGAGTTGCGCTTCGAATGCGTCGAGCGCCGGTTTCGATGGCGCGCCGGCATTGGCGAACGTCAGCACCTCAGCCTCGAATGCGCCGAACATCGCGATCAGCAGTTCGGCCGGAACGCTCAGCGCGATGGCCACGCGAGCGCCATGCTCGACACGGCCTCGCAGCGATTTGCCGAACGCACGCGCCTTTTCAGCCAATTCACCGTACGTCATCGTGCCGCCGGCGGAGACAAACGCCGCGCGCTCCGGCGTCGTCGATGCGATCGGATAAATCGTCGTGTCGCCGATGGTCTTGAGCGGCACGTGCGCGTAACGCGGCGTGTCCTCGGGCCAATACGCGGAGAGCAGTCCGAGCGCGCCTTTGCTCATACGACCGCCGCGGCCTCCGACTCGGAAAGTATCGGTGGGACACCTTTGAAGCGCAGCGGAAGATCGCGCACCGTTTTGATTTCGACCGGAACCTCGAAGTGTCTTGCCAGCCTCGATCTCGCTTCGTCGCGCAAACCTGCGATCAGATTTTCTGGTTCAACAATAAGTAATCTAAGTATACCGTTTGCTAGTCCGTCTTTTGAGATCACGAATGCCGTTCCGCACAGTTCGGGCACGTCCGATTCCATCGCAAGTTGAACATCGTAGGGCAGCAGCGTATGAGCACCGAGCGTGAAGCAGTCGTCCCATCGCCCGAGCAACTTGATGCGCGGCGACGGCAGCCCGCACGGACACGGCGATCGGTCGATGATGCCGATATCGCCACCGTCGTAGCGCAGATAGAGCGAACCCGACGCGATGAGGCTCGAATGCACGACGGCGCCGCGCTCACCATCGGCCATCGGCGCGCCGGTCTTTCGATCGATGACCTCCGCGTAGCAAGTATCCGGCACGAGATGAAGACCCCGCGCATGAACGCAATCGACTGCGAGGAGATTTTCGCTCGATCCGGCGAGCTCCGTCACGCGATTCACCTTGGTGATTTCCTGCAGATGCAGCCGCATGCCGGGCGTGATCGGCGCGCCGGTCACGACCAGCGTTTCGATTCCATCGAAAAGGCGCTCGCCGTTCAGTCCCTGACGACGGGCCGTGGCGAGAATCGAAAATACCATCGGCAGAAACATCGTGAGAAAGCGCGGACGGAACGCGCGAATGGCGTCGACGATGCGATCGGCGAAGTGCGGGAGAAAAGTTCCCGCAACGACGACGCACGGGCAGCTGAAGTGCATCGCGATCGCCGGCTGAATCGAAGCATAAGCATGCCACGCGGGCGCCGACATGATGAGTGGAGTACCCGGCCGCAGTCCCGCCCACCAGTGCGCGCGGCTCGACGAGTAGCCTTGCAGCTTGCGCCATCGCTTCGTGTGCATGACGAATGTCGTGCCGGCGGTACCCGAACTGACGCTCACGGTCATCGGCGCGTCGGGGCGGGCGACGACAGATTCGTATCCCGCAGCGAGGAGATCGGCTTTGGTGGAAATCGGCACCGCGCGAAGATCCTCCAGACTTCGCAGACGCGCGGGATCAAAACCGGACGCATCGAAGCGGTTACGATAGAACGGCAACTCCGCGTATGCGATTTGCAAAGTGCGTTTGAGCCGGCGCGTCCACCATCGATTCAGAGTCTCGGGCGAGAGACGATCGAGAGCGTCGAACGGCTCGGTTTTTTCGGAACTCAGCATTCCAAACGCTGCGCGCGAGGTTCTGCCGCGCAGCCGCCATCGAGTAGCGTCGCACTTCCGATGTCGACGCGAACGGCAGGGCACACCTTCGCGAAACTTGTCGTGATCGCAACATGACCTGCGATCTCCTCGGCGCGGAAAGTGCGGTCCAGATGAAACGCGCGGCAGATCGGACATTCGCCGGCCACTAGAAACGCCGCGTCGGACCGAAGGATGCGCCACACCGGCACGCCGAAGCGCGCACGCAGCCGCTCGGCCTCGACGCGCGATATTGCACCTTCAACTTCGCTTACCGCGATCCATCGTACGCAATCGCCAAGCTTTACGTCGCTTGCTTCCAGAGCCATTGCGAGTGGGACGGCGAGGTCGCGGCGGAGGATCAGCATCGAGGGACGAAGCGTGTCGATGATCGTCACCATGCGTTCGGCCATCGCCGCGACACCATCGTTGCAAATCGCGTTGAGGCCCAGGCGTTCGGCTGCGCCGCGCCGCAAATAACCGACGTACCCGCTCGATGCGAGCAGCACGAGAGGGCTGGAGCCATATTCGAAAAATGCGATCGTTTCGCCGGGCGAGGCGCCCCATCGCTCCCACATGCGCGCGACGACGCGTGCCCATCGATGAAGTCCTGCCGGCTCGAGTGCGACCCAGATTGAAGGATCCCCGGTCGCTTCGAGTTGAAGCGTGAACTTCGGCATCAGACCATCGCGGACACGGCCCGCGAATGGATCGTTGGGATGCTCCGTCGCGAAGTCCTCGAGGTCCGCGAGGTTCCACGGACGCGGCAGGCCATCCGCCGTCATGCGCTCGCGATAGAAGCGGTACTCCTCTAGATGTTGCGTGCGAGTCACTAGCCGCTCGCCATGATGCCGCCGAAGGCCGCGAGAATCGCGAGCGTCAGGTTGATATACGCGAGGCGATCCTGCCATGCGGAGACCTTCGCCTGCGCAGCGCGCCGCTCTTCGAGGTCGCGCAGGCCGGCGGAGTACGGTAATTTCTTCGTAAGAATCGTTCCGTACCAGATGCCCGACAGCGTGCCTGTGATGAGAAGCATCAGCCACGCGAACGCCATCAGCGCGGTCCATTCGAGGCGCGGATCGCCGATGAAGTCGCTGGAGAAGAGCAGCGGCAACTCGCCGAGGATCCATGCGCGCGTGAAGCCGGTGATGCCGAGAAAGAAAATTGCGGAGCCGCCCAGCCACATCAGGCCGGCGCCGATCTTCTGCGATACCACCGCCGAATGCGCCGGAGGAATCCGCCGCAGCGCCGGCATCAGGATGCCGGTGTTGAAGATGATCGCACCGACCAGGACGATCGCGGCATAGATGTGGATGACGCGCAGGATGCCGAACGTCACCGCGTAGGCATGTTCAGTCATGCCATATTTTGGAGCGGTTGCGGATGCGATCGTTCACGTAACCTTCGTTGTAGTAGGTGTCGTAGTAGTCGACGTCGAGGTTGTGGACGACCGCGCCGAAATGCGCCTGCATCGGATTGTAGGTGACCGGCCACTGTCCGAAATTCTTCACGCAATACTCGATGTAGGAAATACAGGCTTCCTGTACCCATTCGGGCGGGCGCGTGCGCGGATGCGCTACGACCTTTTCCGCAGTGGCTTTGTTCCACGGCGAGCCGACCTTCTTGAGATAGTTGTTGTCGCCGCGATGCAGCACGCCGCCCTCGCCATACTTCTCGTCGTACCACGCCTTCACCAGTTGCTCGGCGCTCTTGTAGCGAGGCGAGGGGACGTAGGTCGCCTCCTTCACGCCCTCGATGCCGAATATTTTAGTTTGGCCGGTGGATATTGGAGCGCGTGGATTAGGAGCCTCGACATGAAAGCCAAGCCCGGGAGTGATTTCCGGCATCGCGCCCATCAGCACGTCGGGATTGAAGCCGCAGAACACCCATGAGCCGAGGCCCATCGCCTCGGTCGCGAGGCGCATGTTCTGCACCATACATCCGGTAGGAAATTGCTCCACCTGGAAAATGAGCTGCTCTTCGCCGGCGATGGTAGTGGGCAATTCAAGCATCCCCTCGCGAATCCATTTCTCCAGACCCGCGGGACGCCCGCCGTTCCACTCATCGATCATGTAGTACTTCCAAAAATCCATGAAGTTGATGAGCGCCGAGTTAAGCCATCCGGCGTCGGTCAACGGCAGGAACCAGGTCGAACCGGGCATATTGATGTTGAATTGATACGGACCCATCAGCACCGCGTTCGGCGCGCCCGGCGCACGAAGTGCGAAATCGATGTCGGGCCGCTGATCGAGGATTTGCACCAGGCCTTCCTCATACCATCGCACAACCTTGTCGTAATCGGCCTCCGACTTGATTTCGATCGGCCCCGAGCGCTCGAGGCTCGGCTTATAGATGTAGGCGCCGCTATCGTTGATGACGAGCAGATCGGTGGCGCGCGAATTTCCCGGCGCCGGCGCGGTGCGTCCCGCGATCCAGGTCAGCTCGTGAAAACCGCCATCGACGGAAATATCCCACGCGACGAGTCCGTTGGGTCCACACGCCGCCCAGCAGATCAGCGCCTCCTCGAGCTTGGTGAGCGGAAGCGGATCTTTTTTGGAGATGAACTTCGATGGCCCCTCTCCTTGTTTGAGCGTGCGGCCCGTGACCGGATGCTTCATCTCGCTGCCCGAGTCGATGCGATATCCGCGTCCGACGCGGCGGCTGCGAATGGTCGTGAGCAGTTTGAAAAAAGTGCCCGATTCCTCGAACGCATACTTCAGTCTCTCGCGATCATTCATCGAAGCAGCCTCCGCGTCTTCATGCCGCAAACCGATATTTTCCGTCCGCCAACTCGATCCATCGGCCGCGATCGGTGACCTGACCGCCGACGTCGATCTGCGTGCGCAAAATAGTCAACTCCTCTTCCGTCGGCACTTCGAGGACTTCGAGCTTCGGCGCGATCGCCGGTTTGAAGCTCATCTCCGACAGCACCTGCTCGACCGTGACGTATGGCGCGATGCCTTGCAGCGTGAGCTGGCAGTCGGCGCCGTAGCCGTACATCGCCCACGGTGTGTACACCCGCCACGGACCGGTGCCTGGAGGAAGTCCATGACGCTCGCGCGCGCCGGGACCGTCGAGGAATCCTGGCGATGAAATGAAATCCACCCGGTCGACGAATTTGCGCTTCTGCTGATCGGTGACCAGAATCGTGCGCCACGCGAGCGCGGCAATGCTGTCCGCGCCGCCGGGCCCGCCGAAGCGCCGGCCCTCGCCGCCTTCGTATTTGCCGATGACGGTTGAGTTGATGTTGCCGTAGCGATCGACCTGCAACGTAGCGAGGATGCCGTAATCGACATAGCCGAGCTGCGCGAGGTCAGCCGCGTAATTCATCGTGCCCCATTGCAGCGCGCGATAGTTGGCGCGCGAGCTGATCATGGTCATCAGCGGGTCGAACGGCACCTGCGCCTCGGGGCCAACCACGCCGTCCTCGGTAAGATACTGCAAATTGGGCGCGCTCATGCGT
>DATGKG010000040.1:0-2394 GCA_035294805.1 Binataceae bacterium (SeqCode)
CGGCACCGTCGGCGATTTGACCTGCTTCAGTTTTTACGCGACCAAAAATTTCACCAGTGCCGAAGGCGGCGCGATCACCACCGAAGATGATGCGCTGGCGGAGAAAATCGCGGTCGCGAGTCTTCACGGCATGAACAAAGATGCGTGGAAGCGCTACGACAAGACCGGCTCGTGGTATTACGAAATTCACGACACCGGTTTCAAATACAACTTGTCCGATGTTCATGCGGCGATCGGCCTCGCGCAACTGAAGAAGTGCGATGAGTTCATGCGACAACGCTCCGAAGTGGCACGCGCGTATAGCGCGGCATTCAAGACCGAGGATGCGCTCCAGGTTCCCTACGTCGAGCCGGGCGTCGAGCACGCATGGCATCTATATGTGCTGCGGCTGCGGCCCGAGCGGCTGCGGGTCGGACGAAATCAGTTCGTCGAGATGCTGCGCGAGCGCGGCGTCGGCACTTCGGTGCACTGCATCCCGCTGCACACGATGGACTTCTATCAGAAGACCTACGGCTATCGCGCGGGAGAATTTCCGGTGACGGAAGACATTTTCAGCCGCTGTCTCTCGCTGCCGATGTACGCCGCGATGAGCGCGGACGACGTCAGTTACGTGATCGATACTGTGCGCGCGCTGGTGCGCGAGAATCGCCGCTAGCATTCGAGGGAGGGTCAGGTGCGTTTACTGGTTACCGGCGGCGCCGGCTTTCTCGGCTCACATCTGTGCGAACGTCTGCTGAAAGATGGGCACGAGGTCATCTGCCTCGACAACTACTTCAGCGGCACGCGCGCGAACATCGCGCACCTCCGCGATTACGACAAGTTCGAGGTCATCCGCCACGACATCGTTGAGCCGATCCTTCTCGAGGTAGACCAAATCTACAATCTGGCGTGTCCGGCGTCGCCCGTACATTACCAGTACAACCCGGTCAAGACGGTGAAGACCAGCGTGCTCGGCGCCATCAACACGCTCGGGATGGCGAAGCGAGTGCGCGCGCGCATCCTGCTCACCTCGACCAGCGAGGTTTACGGTGATCCCGAGGTGCATCCGCAAAAGGAGGAGTACTGGGGCCACGTCAATCCGAACGGCGAGCGCTCCTGCTACGACGAAGGCAAGCGGGTCGCCGAATGCCTGATGATGAACTACCACCGGCAGAACAAGGTCGACGTGAAGATCGTGCGCATCTTCAACACCTACGGCCCGCGGATGGCGATCAACGACGGGCGCGTGGTCTCGAATTTCTGCGTCGCGGGGCTCAAAGGCGAGCCGCTGGAACTTTATGGCGATGGCAGCGCGACCCGCTCGTACGCGTACGTCGACGAAATCATCGAGGCGATCGTGCGGATGATGAACACCCCGACGGGTTTCACCGGCCCGGTGAACATCGGCAATCCCGATGAGTTCACCGTCGAGGAACTCGCGAAGCTGACCATCGAGTTGACCGGCAGCTCCTCGAAAATCGTGCGCAAGCCGACCCGTCCCGACGATCCAACGCGGCGGCGCCCCGACATCACGCTCGCGAAGAAGCATCTCAAGTGGGAGCCGAAGATTCCGTTGCGCGACGGTCTCGCGCGTAGCATCGAGTATTTTCGCAATCAACTGAAACTCATTCGCGCGTAGGAGAATCCAATGGCGACCGCGCTGATCACCGGAGCCTCGAGCGGACTGGGCGAGGAATTTGCGCGCCAGCTCGCGCGCGAAAACTACGACCTCGTACTGACCGCGCGCCGCGAGGATCGCCTCAAGACGGTCGCCGCCGAAGCGACGAAGCTTGGATCATCGAAGGTCGAAGTCATCGCGTCGGATCTCGGACAGGCCAACGCCGCAGCGAAGTTGCATCAGCAGGTTACTCAGCGCGGCATCGAGATCGAATGCCTCGTGAACAACGCCGGCTTCGGCACCCACGGGATGTTTCACAAGTTGCCGCTCGATCGTGAAGTCGAAGAAATCAATCTCAACATCACGTCGCTGGTCGCGATGACGCGGCTCTTCCTCGACGGGATGGTGGCGCGACAGCGTGGCACCATCATCAATGTCGCCTCGACGGCCGCCTTTCAACCGGTCCCGTACATGGCGACCTACGGCGCCTCGAAATCATTTGTGCTCGATTTCTCCGAGGCCGTCGCGTTCGAAGTGAAATCGTCCGGCGTCACAGTGATGGCGCTCTGTCCCGGGCCGACCCGCACCGAATTCCAGGACGTCGCCGGCGTGAACGAGAACGGGGTTCCATCGTTCGCGTACATGGATGCGAAAACGGTCGTCGCGCAAGCGCTCGCGTCGGCCAAGCGCGGCAAGTCGGTGCGCATCAACGGCATCATCAATTCGGTGATGGCGCAGTCGACGCGCTTCGCGCCGCGCTCAATGGTGGCGCGCATCGCCGGCGCGATGTTCAAAGG
>DATGKG010000041.1:0-2423 GCA_035294805.1 Binataceae bacterium (SeqCode)
ATGACCCAAAACAATCCACAATATGCCTCTGCATCGCCCGCCGATTCGCGTCCGGCCGGGGCGTTTTCCGCGATGCTGGGAATCTCGGACGGCTACCTGTGGACGCTGCTCGCCCTTTTGATGTCGGTCACCATTTTCGAAGGCTACGACGTCACCATCTTTCATCTATGCACACCGGACATCGCGAAGAGTTTTCATCTCGACGATCGCGCGGTCGGCACGATGGCATCGTTCGTGCGCCTGGGCGGCATGATCGCGTTTTTCATCGTGATGCTCTCGGACCGGATCGGGCGCAAGCCGATCATGTCGATGACGGTGCTGTTTTATGCGGGGTTCACCTTCCTGACCGCGATTTCCCGCGGCCTCTGGAGCTTCACCGCGTTTCAGTCCGGCGCGCAGATTTTTCTTTCCGCCGAGTTCGGCGTCGCGATCATCATGATTAGTGAGGAGTTCCCCGATTCCGCGCGCGGGCGCGGCGTCGCCCTCCTTCATATGGTGGGATTGCTGGGCGTCGTCGCGGGGGGCTTTCTCTACGGCCGGGTCGCCGATTCTTCCTTCGGCTGGCGCGGGATGTATTTCATCGGCATCGCGCCGCTGCTGCTGGTCGCGTTCCTGCGCCGCAGTCTGCGCGAGACCGGCCGCTTCGAAGCGATACGCGCGACGCGGAAGGCCGCGCGGACGAATTTCGGCGCGTTGATCGCGAATGCGTTCGCGCCGTTTCGCGGCCCGTATCGAGGACGGTTGCTGCTGGTCGCGCTGCTGTGGAACAGCGTCGGTCTGGTCGGCACCCCCGCAGTGACGTTCTTCAGCCTCTATGCCAAACGCGACCATCATTGGACCTCCACACAGATTGGGCAGGCGGTGGTGCTCGCCTACATCATCGGGAGCTTCGGTCATCTGGCCGCCGGATGGATGCTCGATCGCGTGGGCCGCAAAGCGACCATCAGCCTGACCTACATCGTCGGCGCAGTCGCGATATTCGCGCTGTTCCAGACCGCGACGCATGGCTCGATGCTCACCTCGATGGTGATCACGGTGGTCTCCTTCCAGGCGGCGCGTACGGCGACCGCGACCTACTCGGCCGAATTATTTCCTACCGAAATCCGCGCGACCTCCTACAGTATGACGGTCAACCTGCTCGGCGCGATCGCGAGCCTCGCGACGCCGTTCACAATCGGCGTGTTGTCGCACTCGATGGGCGGGCTGGGTAACGCCGTGGCAGTCGTCAGCATCGGGCCTGTGATCGGCGCCGTGATCGTGATGCTGTTTGCACCGGAAACCCGCGGCGCCTCGCTCGAAGAACTTTCCGCGGCGGCCGGCTGACGAATGCTCGACAGCATCCTGGGCGCCAGCCCCGCCGTCGCGAGGATCCAGGCGTCCGGCGCGCGCGTACTGTATCGCATTGGCATCACTGCGAATCGCGCCACCGTCGCGGCCGCAATCATTGGATGTATCGCAGGAGTGGCGTTCGCAACAGCGCGGGTCGGGCTGGGAATCCTGCTGCTCGGTGTGAGCGCGGCGCTGGATGCGCTCGATGGCACTATCGCGCGGCAATTCGGCGGCGTCTCGACGCCCTACGGCGGAGTGATGGACCTATGCTTTGATCGCGTGGTCGAGACCGCGGTGATCATCGGCATCGTATGGCCCCATCCGGAGCTGAACTTTTATGCGCTGCTGCTGGTAGCGAGCTGGTACGTGAACATCACGGTCTTCCTCGCGGTCGGTGCGGCGATGGAACGGACCGGCCCGAAACTGATCGACTATCCGCCCGGAATCCTCGAGCGCACCGAGGCGCTGATATTTTTCGCGGTGCTGGCGCTGGTCGAATCGACGCACTATCTGGCGCCAATCGGGCCGGTACTGTGTCTGGCGATGACGGCATTGGAAATCGTGACAGGCGCGCAGCGCTTCCTCTTCGGCCGCGCCCACCTGAGCTAGTAGCCTCGCATGGTGGGAGTCAGGTCCGCCGTCTTAGGCGTTCATGATGTTGCGCACGTGGCATCCGGCTGAAACAATTGACCGTTCGCCAAAATGCGCCGCCTCGAAACTATCATCGTCGTCCTCGCGATCGGCTTCTATGTCTGGTTCCTAGGCCATTTCGGGGTTCGCCAGGTACTCGGCTATGTGCGCCTGGCCGGATGGGGCCTGCTGCTGACAGTTTCACTCGAAGCCTTCGCGCGCGCCGCCAACACCCTCGGATGGCTGGCGACGATCGGCCCCTATGATGCATTACCTTTCAGTAAACTTTTCGCCGCGAGGATCGCGGGCGAAGCGATTGACTACGTGACGCCCTCGGCGCAGCTCGGCGGCCAGTTCGTGATGGCTATGATGGTGCGGCGCAGCCTACCGATGGCGAAGGGACTCGGCACGGTAGTGGTCGCGGCACTATGCGAGATGATCGGTCAAATCGCCTTCATCTCGCT
>DATGKG010000042.1:0-8352 GCA_035294805.1 Binataceae bacterium (SeqCode)
AAGCGCCCACGCGGGCGCAACGCGCGATGGACTCCCGCGATGACATCGTCGGGACGACGCATCCAGTGTAGGGCGGCGTTGCTGAAAACCGCGTCGAACTCGCGATTGAACGTGAGATGGTGCCCATCCATCACGCGCGCATCGAGGCCCAGCTCGCGCGCGCCGCGAATCTGCGGCTCGCTGGCATCCACCGCGACCACCTCGCATCCCATTTCGACCAGCTTCGCGGTCAGCGCGCCGTCGCCGCATCCGAGATCGAGGACACGCTCGCCCGGCTGCGGCGCAAGCAGCTCGACCACCGGCATACCGAGGTCCGAGACGAAGCGCGCATTGCGCGCGTATCGCTGAGGGTCCCAGCTTTGCGGATTTCCCATCGCATCCTCCGAAGCGCGGCTCCAAATATTTAACCTAAGTTAATAATTAGAATCTCGCAAGGATGCAAGGGACGCATCGCGCGGCCGTCGGGACCGGAAGCATTCAAAGCGGGCGCGGCGCGAACTCGCGCTCGAGCGCGCGTCTGCGCCGTCGCCACAGGGCGATAACGGGCACCAGTAAGAAATAAACATACCCCGCGGCGCCGGCGTGCTCGGGCTTGAGCGCACACGCGGCCAGCATCGAAAGCAGTGCCACCCCGCCGTTAAGGGTCTCGATGATAACTGAGGTTCTGGTATGCGCGATCTCGAACGCGCTCAGATGAAGGACCTCGCGCACCCGCCAGGCATGCCAGTACATCGCGCCGAAGACGAAGTAGAGCGCCGCGAAGCCCGACCCGAAGATCAGCATCAGGCCGCGCTGGTCTCCCAATGCCATCACCAGGCGCATCCCACCTTGAGCATTGCTGATCTCCATCGGCGTTCCCGTCAGTGGCGAAAGCCAGATGGTGCAGAGGAACTTCAGCGGATAGGCATAGAAGAGCACGACGAACAGAAGCAGCGTGTTCAGTACGATGGTGGCGGGATCGTCAAGCCCATAATAGCGGAAGAAATAATAATGCCGTGCCCACACCACCATCAGCGCCGCGAAGGCGAGCGCAAAAGCCGGGAAGCCATGCATCGCGTCGACCAAGTCCGCGTAGGTCCGCGGAACCTGCAGTGAGACGACCAACAGGGTGAGCGCGAAGCCAAACACCACGTCGCTCACCGCCTCGATGCGATTCATCTGGCGGCCGCGCAGGTCGAACTCCAGGCGCTTTCCAGGCGATCGCGCAGTCTGCTTCGAGCTATCGCTCATTGCGATCGCGATGCGGCGGGCTTTTGCGGCTTGAGGAAAAGTTCCAGCGCGTCCTTGGCGTTGGCGCATTCATCGAAGGTATGGAGGCAGGCATTCTCGATGCGGCGGCAATCTTCCTCCTGCGCGGGCGCATCGGAAAAATAATTCGCGGCGCCCGAATCTCCATTCGATTCATCGCCCGCCGGCTGCTTCGCCGCGCATGACTGATCGTGAACCGCGCGATCGATGCACCGCAGGCGCTGCTGGGTGTCATTGTCGTTCAGCCATGCCATGCACGCCGGGTCGCCATTGCGCGCATTCTCGCAGGCATCAGCATTGCCCGCGACGCAATCGAGGTCGCGCAAATCCGCCGCGACGCAGGGGCTATCGGAATGCTGCTCGGTGCGCTCCATCTCGCCGATCATTTTTTCGCCGACGGGAGTTTTCGCGCCGCCTTTTGCGCTCAACTCCTGGCGGATAGTCTCCGCGGAACTGGGAATCAGCGCGCAGTTGCGCCATACCGCGACCGTCAAATCGCTGCGGCGCCGAAGGTGCGGCCCGTCGGCGCCAGCGAGGCGCACACATTCTTCGCTGATTGGAAACCGCACCGGATCGCCGCATCGTTTTTGAAATTCCGCGCCAGCCTGTTGCGCGGCCTGGGTATGGGTCGCGTCGGCTTCGGCTTTCTTCGAGGACGATCCGCATCCCTGAACGACGGCCATCGAGACGAGCAGGAGGAGGCTAGCCAGGAGCGCTCGCATGTGCGCGGTTTCCCGATCAGTCAGTCTTCGGCGCCAAGGGGATGCTGAGGGTAAATTCCGCGCCGCGCGGAGATCGATTGACCACCGAGATTGCCCCGCGCATTCGCGACAACACGTCCTGCGCCATCGAAAGTCCGAGGCCATTGCCATTGGGTTTGGTGGTGAAGAACGGCTCGAAGATTTTCGACTTCAGTTCTTCAGGCACTCCGGTTCCTTCATCTGATATCGCTACTTCGATCGACGAAGGCTTCAGGCGCGTCTCGATCGTCAACACGCCGCCGTCCGGCATCGCCTCGCGCGCGTTGAGCAGCAAATTTGCGATCACGTGTTTGAACTGGTTGGAAAGCACCGGTACTTGCGGCAACGCGCCGGCGGTCTTGCGCACGATACGAATCGTGCCGCCGCTTGCCGTCGGGGTTCGCTCGATCAGAAAATCGACCATATTGATCGCCGCAGTCAGAAGCTCCTCGAGGTCTCCCGACGACAGATTTTCCTCTCTGCGCGAGGTTACGTATTCCCGCACGTTCGCAACGCGCTGAGTGGCGGCTTCGAGAGAACGTTCAATGGCCTCGATATCGGAATGCAGGTCGGGCGCGGCTTTCGACTTCAGAACCCGCAAGCGCAAACTCGAGACGTTCAGATTGTTGTTCAGATCATGAACGAGGCCCGAGGCCATTTCGCCAATCGAACGCATTCGCTCGTTGCGAAACGATTCATCGCGCATCTCGAGAAACCCCACCAGCGCAGAGATATGCGAAGTGGTGTCAACGCCGACAGTGGCTACGTGCGGCTTCCCTTCGAGCTGGAGCGGGAATCTCAGACAAAAAAGGAATCGGCCTTGTTCAACCTGGTCGGTTGTTACCAGAGGCTGGCCGCTGGAAAGGACCAGCTGATCCTTTCGCCAGTACACGTGGCCCACTCGAGGAAACAATTCCTCGTCGGTCGAGCCGATGAACTTGTCGGGTGGTATTTTGAGCGCGCGGGTGACCTCGGAATTCACAAAGACGTATCGGCCCTGTGCGTCTTTCACCCAGACGCGTGCGGGAAGTTCTCGTAAGATGGGGAAAAGAAAGCCCGCTTCGTCGCCGGGCGTGGACGGGGCACTTTGAGCTTTGATATCCAACCAAGAAACCATTAACACGAAGAAGGCGCGGAGTGCCACGCCATAAACTAGACAGGTCCGTTTCGCGATAAGGACTCGTTATGCTCAAGGGAATCGATCACATCGTCGTGGTGGTGCCTGACCTCGAAGCAGCCATCGGATCGTACGGCGAACTCGGCTTCACCGTCGTTCGGGGCGGCAAGCACAACATCGGAACTCACAATGCGCTGATCGCATTCGCCGACGGCTCATACATCGAGCTGATCGCTTTCCTTGCTCCTGTCGCGGGCCATCCATGGTATGACGCGATGAGCAAGAGCGGCGGGCTGGTGGATTTTTGCGCGCGAGCAGATGACCTCGGCGATGCGGTCGCTGCGTACCGGCGGGCCGGAGTAACCGTCAGCGATCCGAATGGGATGACGCGCGACCGCCCGGACGGCTATCGGTTGAGCTGGGTGCTGGCGATCCCGAATGCGCCGTTTAATGGAAACCTTCCGTTCCTCATCAAGGATGAAACCCCGCGCGATGAACGGGTGCCGCGCGAGCGTACGCATCCCAATGGCGTCAGTGGGCTATCGAACCTGGTCGTCGCGGTGCCTGACGCTGCGAAGACCGCGGGATGGTACCGCATCATCCTGGGAAGCGCAGGCGAAAACATCGAGCATCGCGACCTGGACGCCGCCGGGAGCCGCTTCCAGCTCGGAAGCCATCAGCTCGATATCGTTTCGCCGCGCGGTCCGAATGGGCCGGTGGCGGAATTCCTTCGCACCCGAAATGCGGGTCTGTATCGAGCGACGTTGAACGGTGGGCGAGCGGGAGACCTCGATCCGGCGCTGACGCAAAAGGCTCGACTGAGAATCGAGTAGGAGGTCGCGAATGCCCGCAGGTATCAGCTTTGGATTGACCCTTCCGCAACGCGGCGTTTTCTTCGGCGTCGCGAGCTGGCCAGACATGATAAAGATGGCTCAGGAGGCGGAGCGCTGTGGCGCGTTCGATTCGATTTGGGTGGGCGACAGCGTGATGGCGAAGCCACGCCCGGAATCTATCGCGCTGCTCGGCGCGCTCAGCGCGGCAACGGAGCGTATGCGGTTGGGCGTCGGCTGCATGGCGAGCTTTCCAATCCGCGATCCCATCGTATTCGCGTATCAATGGGCGACGCTCGATCTGATCTCCAGCGGCCGGATGTGGCTCGCGGCCTGCACCGGAATCGTTGCGGGCGGGGTGAGCGCGCGCGAGGGTGGCGTTTGGGGCATCGGCGACGGGCAGCGCGGAAATCGGATGGCGGAGAATATCGAGATATGCCGGCGGCTGTGGAGTGAGGAGAACGTCAGCTTCAAGGGCAAGTATCGCAGCTTCGAAGGGGTGACGATTTTGCCGCGTCCGGTGCAGCAGCCGTGTCCGATCTGGATCGCGGCCAATCCCGCGCCAATGGCGGCCGAAGCGCCGATGCGGCGCGTCGCGAAGCTCGCCGACGGATGGATGACGGTGCAACTGTTTCCGAAGATGTTCGCGGGCAACTGGGCGAAGCTGTCCGATGCGTTGCGCGCCGAGGGACGCGACCCCGCAAGTTTCGGCAACATCGAATATCACAACATCAATATCAATTCGGATCGCGACGGCGCGCTCTCGGAATCGAAACGCTTCCTCGATGAGTACTACGGCCCGGTCTTCGCGCCCGAGATGGTGGCGTCGTGGACCGCGGCGGGAACCCCGGAGCAATGCGCGGCACATCTGCGCGATCTCGCCAGCGACGGCGCAAAGGCAATCACGCTGCGGATTACCTCGTGGGATCAGAAAGGCCAGTTCCAGCGGCTCATCAATGAAGTTTTGCCGCTCGTCAAAGGCTGAATTTTTCATGATGCGGATCCGCAACGCGTCATTGTAGAATCGCAATCGGTGAACGGCCTGGCGAAGATGCCTCGCGTGGTAGTCGCCGCGACCGGCAGTGGTGTCGGCAAAACGACCGCCACTGTCGCGCTGATCGGCGCATTGCGCTCGCGCGGGCTGCGCGTTGCTGTTTTCAAATGCGGTCCCGACTATCTCGACCCGACCTATCATGGGCGCGCGGCGGGCGTGCAATCGCATAACCTCGACGGATGGATGATGGGGCGCGAGGCGGTGCTGGCGACCTTCGCACGCGTCTCGCACGATGCCGATATCGCCGTCATCGAAGGCATGATGGGACTATTCGACTCTGCGACACCCACCGGAGACGAAGGCTCGACCGCTGAAATCGCGAAATGGCTGAACGCGCCGGTGCTGCTGGTGGCCGACACCTCGGGCATGGCGCGCAGTATCGCGGCGATGGCGTCCGGCTATGCGAACTTCGATCGCGCGCTTAACCTCGCCGGCCTGATTTGCAATCGCGTCGGAAGCCGCGGCCATCTGGATATGCTCAGGGAGGCGTCAGGTGAAGTGCGTGTCGTCGGCGGTCTTCCGGGAAATGCGGAGCTGGCGTTTCCGGAACGTCATCTGGGGCTGCGCAGCGCCGACGAAGATGCGGTGCCACAGCGGCTTTTCGATGCGTGGGGCAAGCTTGCGCGGGAGTGGCTCGACCTCGACGCGATCCTGTCGATCGCACACGAAGCGCCGGAATTGGAAGTTCCTCAAATCGCCGACGCGAGCCTGAACGGACGCCACTCATGCCGAATCGGACTCGCGTGGGACGAGGCCTTTCATTTCTACTATGAGGACAACTTGCGCCGCCTCGAGGAATCCGGCGCCGAGATCGTCCGCTTCTCGCCCAGCCGCGACGAGCAGCTTCCAGAAGTCGACGGTCTATATTTCGGTGGTGGATATCCCGAGTTGCTCGCGCGCGAGCTGTCGGACAACCATCGAATGATCGATGCGGTACGCGAATTCTCCGAGTCGAATCGTCCGATCTACGCCGAATGCGGCGGTCTCATGTATCTGGCCGAAGGGATCCGGACGCTCGACGGCAGTATGTGGCCGATGGCCGGCCTGATTCCCGGCGTCGCCGTGATGTCGCCGCGGCTGCAAGCACTCGGCTACGTCGAAGTTGAAACGCGCGCGCCATCGATCCTCGGGCCGGCCGGCACGCGCTTTCGCGGTCATCAGTTCCGCTACTCGATCCTCGACCAGGATGGCGCCGAGGTTCTCTCGCATCTGTACACGGTACGTCCGAAATGGGGTCCCGAATTTGAGGAAGGTTACGCACGCGAGGATCTGGTGGCCTCCTACGTTCACGCGCACTGGGCCTCCAATCCGCAGATCGCCGAAGCGTTCGTGCGTGCGTGCGCCAACATCCGCGCGCGCCGGTTCTAGATGAAACGCGCCAAAACGGTGATGATTCAGGGCACCGCCTCGTCGGTGGGCAAGAGCCTGATGGTCGCAGCGCTATGTCGAATCTTTCGCGACGAAGGATTTTCGGTGGCGCCGTTCAAATCCCAAAACATGGCGCTCAATTCGTATGTCACACCTGACGGACGCGAGATCGGACGCGCGCAGGCGGTGCAGGCAGAAGCGGCCCGGATCGAGCCCAGCGTCGAGATGAATCCGATCCTGCTCAAGCCGGAACCGGAAATGCGCTCACAGGTCGTGGTGCTCGGAAAGCCCGTCGGCAGTATGCATTGGAGTCAGTACTCCGCGATGATGCCGGCGCTGAAAGAGACGATTCGCGATTGCCTCGAATCTCTCCTCGCGCGCTATGACCTCGTCGTGATCGAGGGCGCCGGCAGTCCTGCGGAAATAAATTTGCGCCGCAACGACATGGTAAATATGCATGTCGCGAAGATCGCCGGCGCGCCGGTGATCCTGATTGGCGACATCGATCGAGGCGGCGTATTCGCACAACTGGTCGGCACCATGGAGCTGCTCGAGGCCGATGATCGCGCGCGGGTGAAAGGATTTTTGATCAACAAATTTCGCGGCGAAGTTGCGCTGCTGAAAGACGGCACGGACTTCCTCGCAAAGCGGTGCGGAATTCCCGTACTCGGAGTGGTGCCGTGGATAGACAGGTTGCGCATCGCCGACGAGGATTCGGCGCCGCTCCAGGAGCGCGAGCAGCGATCGCGATCATCGAGCAGTCTGTACCTCGCGGTCGTGAAGCTTCCTTTTATCTCCAACTACGACGACTTTCTCGCACTTGAGCATGAGCCCGGCGTCGATTTGCGATACATGGACATCGCGAGCGAAGTTGAAAATGCTGATTTGGTGATAATTCCCGGCACCAAAAGCACGATGTCAGATTTGGCGTGGATGCGGCGCCAAGGTTTCGCCGACAGCATCGGAAGGCTCGCTCGTCGCGGCGGCCTGGTGCTCGGCATTTGTGGCGGATGCCAAATGTTGGGCGAAGCCATCGAGGATCCGTACGGAATTGAATCGCATGAACCGTATGCGACCGGCCTCGGCTTGCTGCCGCTGCGGACGCGCTTCAAGCGAAGGAAGTCCACCGCGCGCGTCATCGCGCGGCCAAATCCGGGCTGGTTCGGATCGAAGGAGAACGCGGCGGATGTCAGCGGCTACGAAATCCATATGGGTTCGGTCACGCCAACCGATTCCGACGCGCCGGCGTTCACGGTGATTTCGCGCAACGGCGAGTACGCGCGATACGCTGATGGCGCGGTATCGAGCAGCGGCAACGTCGTGGGAACGATGCTCCACGGAATCTTCGAAGAGGGATCGTTCCGAACCGCAGTGCTGGACGAGCTGCGACGGCGAAAGGGTCTGGCCGCATCCAATGGTGTGATCGCGGGGCGCGACGCGGAATACGATCGCCTCGCACAGACTGTGCGCGCTAATGTGGATATGCGAACATTGCGGAACATAATCGGGATTTGAAAAAATTCCGTTCCCCATGAAGGACGACAAGAATCGCGACCAGAAAATGGACCTACCCGCGGCGCCGCTCGCGCTCGAGGGCTACGCCATCCTGCATCAGATGTTCCGCATCCAGCGGGCGAGTTGGCGCGCGCTTGATATCGATGCGCAAAATCGCGCGGTCGCCGAGGCGGCAACGTTGCTCACTCAGATGCAGCGGCGCGAGGATGGCGAGAGCGGGATCTTTTCGCAGTTGGGGCACAAGGGCGATCTGATGGTCGTGCATTTTCGACGCAGCTTCGAGGAGCTGAATCAGGCGGAAATCGCGCTCGCCAATACGGAGCTGGCAGACTATCTCGAACCGACGACGTCATATCTGTCGGCGATCGAGCTGGGACTCTATGAAGCGTCGGTCGCGCTTTTCAAGGACCTCGCCGCGAAGAATATTGAACCGCATTCGAAGGAATGGGACGCGGCGGTCGAGGCCGAGCTCGGCCGCCA
>DATGKG010000043.1:0-6559 GCA_035294805.1 Binataceae bacterium (SeqCode)
GAAATCTTCTCGATGCTGCCGGAAAAGCTATCGACCGATCTGACCTCGCTGGGCGAGAAGCAGGAACGGATAGCCATGGTCATCGAGATGACGGTTGCCCTGAGCAGCGGCGAGGTAATCGCTTCCGACATCTACCGCGCGGCGGTAGTGAACCATGCGAAACTCGCTTATAACGGCGTGGCCGCATGGCTCGACGGTGCCGCGCCGCCGCCGGCTCCAATGGCGTCGGTTCCGGAGCTGGCCGAGCAGCTCCGGAGCCAGGATCGAATCGCCCAAACGATGAAGCAGCTTCGGCATGAACACGGCGCCCTAAATCTGGAATCCTCCGAAGCGCGTCCGGTATTCGACGGCGACGTGTTGGCGGATCTGCGCATCGAGAAGAAAAATCGCGCGGCTGAGCTGATCGAGGAATTCATGATCGCGGCCAACGGCGTGACGGCCAGATTTCTCGAGAGCAAAGGCTTTCCCTCGCTGCGGCGCGTGTTGCGGGTGCCCGAGCGATGGGACCGGATCGTCGAGCTGGCGGCGAGCCTGGGCGCGCGATTGCCGTCGCGACCGGACGTCAAGGCGCTTGACAATTTCCTCGTACAGCAGAGAGACAAGGATGCGGCGCGCTTTCCGGATCTATCGCTCGCGGTGATCAAATTGCTGGGACGCGGAGAATACGTCCTCGAGTCCCCCGGACAGACGACGCAGGGACACTTCGGGCTCGCGCTTAAGGACTATACTCATTCGACCGCTCCGAACCGGCGCTATCCCGATCTCATTACGCAGCGCCTGCTGAAGGCGGCGCTCGACGGTCGGCCCGCACCCTACAGCGGTCAGGAGCTTGGGGCGCTCGCCCGGCACTGCACCGACAATGAAGACGCAGCGGCGAAGGTCGAGCGGCAGGTGCAGAAATCTGCCGCGGCGCTTCTGCTCGCGTCGAGAATCGGCGAGGATTTCGATGCGATCGTCACCGGCGCATCGGCGCACGGAACCTGGGTCAGAATAATTCAGCCGGCAACCGAAGGACGCGTCGTGCGAGGTTATCAGGACGTCGATGTGGGGGATCGGATTCGCGTCCAACTCGTCGAGGTGAACATCGAGCGCGGCTTTATCGATTTCGCCCGTGTCGCCGCATCATGAAAACACGCGCGACGCCGAATCCTCCCCTCGCTTATCACGACGAAAACTTTCTGCGCGACGAAGACGGCCGTCCGGTCCGCATCCTGGCCGAATACCTGCAGCCGCTGCACAATTTCCAACGCTTTGGTGTCTGCGACACGATTGTCTTCTTCGGTTCGGCGCGGATTACCCCTGAAGGTCCGCTCGGCCGCTATTACCAGGAGGCGCGAGAGCTCGCGCACCTGATAACCACGTGGTCGAAAGGACTCGCCTCGCACACGCATCGATATATGGTATGCACCGGAGGCGGCGGCGGAATTATGGAGGCGGCCAATCGCGGCGCTTCGGAGGCAGGCGGGAGGACGATCGGCCTCAACATCGGATTGCCACACGAGCAGCGGCCGAATCCCTACATCACGCGCGGGTTGTCATTCGAGTTCCATTACTTTTTCATGCGCAAGCTATGGTTCGCCCATCCGGCGCGCGCGCTAGTGGTCTTCCCGGGAGGCTTCGGCACGCTCGACGAGCTATCGGAGATATTGACGCTCCAACAGACCGGAAAGCTGGATCGCCGCATCCTGATCCTTTTGTACGGCTCGCAATACTGGAAAGAGATCATCAACTTCGATGCTCTGGTTCGTCATGGCATGATCAGCCCTGAGGACCTTAACCTCTTCCGATACGCCGACGATCCAACGACCGCGCTGCGCCTGTTACAGGATTCGCTTTCGAAAAAGGCCGAGGAGCCGACGCCCGCCTTCGCTCATTCGCGCACGGCGCGGCAGCGAAACCGAATCAATCATAAGTCCAGGAAGCGCGCGCAATGGCAGCGTCGGAGCTAGAGGCGGCGGCCGAGAATCATCAGATCGCGCTCGATGCCATCGAGTTCCGCAACGCGCGGAAGATGCGCCCACGTCTCGAAGCCGAAGCTTCGAAACAGCGCGAGGCTTGGCGCATTGTGTCCGAAGATGAAACCGAGCAGCGTCTTCAGCCCGAACTCCGGCGCGCGGCGAATCGCTTCGGCAACCAACTTGCGCGCATAGCCGCTGCGTTGCGCATCCGGCGCGATGTAGACGCTCAGCTCAGCCGTCGCATGATAGGCCGGACGGCCGTAAAAGGACTGGAAGCTGATCCATCCTTTGACGACACCGTCGTCCTCAATCACCCACAGCGGCCGCGACTTCGATGAATGCTCGGCATACCACGCGCGCCGCGCGTCGAAGCTGACCGGCTCAAGATCGGCGGTCGCCATGCGTCCCGGGATCGCGGCGTTGTAAATCGAGACGATCGCGGGCAAGTCCTTGAGCGTTGCATCGCGAATGGTCATGTCAGTTGGCGAGCTTGGCGAGCTGGTCAAAAAAATCCGGAAAGGTCTTCGAAACGCACGATGGGTTCTGAATCCTGACCCCAGGGATTCGGAGTCCGACCACGGAAAACGCCATCGCGATGCGATGGTCATCATAGGTCTCGATGCTCGCCCCGTGCAGCCGCGACGGCAGAATCTCCAACCCATCTTCGAGGTCAGTCACCGTCGCTCCCAGCCGGCGCAGCTCGGCCGCAATCGAGCGGAGCCGATCGCTCTCATGATGGCGAATGAACTGGACCTTGCGGATGCGCGTGACGGAGGTCGCAAGCGGCGCGATCGCCGCCAGCGTCGCGACCATGTCGGGCATGCCGTTCATCGCAACGTCGACACCGCGCAACTGTCCGGCGCCGCTTACTTCGACCGCATCACGATCCCACTTCACCCGCGCGCCCATCTGCTGCAGCACGGTGAGAAAAGCCGTATCGCCCTGAACGGAATTTGCGCTCAGTCCCTGGAGAGTAACGGTGCCGCCGCATAGCGCCGCGGCGGCTGCGAAGTAACTCGCGCTGGACGCATCGGGCTCGACGACCAGACGGCGCGCGCGATAGGACTGCCCGCCCGGAATCGTGATCGTGTCGCCATCGATGTTCCACTTGACGCCCCACGACTCCATCATCCGCAGCGTCATCTCGATGAACGGTTTTGCGGCGTCGCCCGCGACCTGCAAGCGCAACCCCTCCGGCCACAGCGGCGCTGGCATCAGCATAGCGGACACGAACTGTGAGGATATTCGCGCGTCAACGTGGGTCGCTCCGCCGCGAAACGGAGTGCGCGAGTCGGCGATCACCGGAGGGCATCGATTGTCCCGTTCGCTGTATACCGACGCGCCGAGGCGTTGCATCGCGTCGAGAAGCGGACCGATGGGACGCTCGCGCATCCGCTGATTTCCGTCGATCCGAAACTTGCCGCGCGCCAGTGTGAGGAACGGGATGAGGAAGCGCATCGCGGTGCCGGCGCCGCCGATCGCGAGGTCGCATCCGGAGGAAAGAATCTGTCCGCCGAGGCCATTGACGCTGACCCGCTTATCGCTTTCCTCGATCGCGATTTGAAAGCCGAGCCGGCGCAGCGCATCCAGCATCCGCAGCGTGTCATCGCTGAAGAGCACATTTTCGATAACGGAACGGCCTTGCGCCATCGCAGCGATCAGCAGCGCGCGATTAGTGATGCTCTTGGAACCAGGCACCGCAACCGCCGCGGAGAGCGGTTTCGTCAGCGGAATTATTTCGATTTGATCCATTCCTGACGGGAGATTATGCGTGCGAAAAAGTCATCTCAAGAGACGACGGACGACCCCCTCACGATGCTCCAATTGCGACTCGCTGTCGCCCTATCCGGCAAATTGTAACATCTGGCCACTATCTCAGGAGGTCATGTTCGTGACGATACGTTGGTATCGCGCTACAATGCCTGAATCATCGCGCTCGCCGACCGTCACAACAAGACAGGTTATAGCGGCGCGCGGATTGAGCGATAACTTCAGCCCGCTGCGATTTCGACGCGTCGCGACTCTAGCTTCATCTTAACGGAGGCTTCATGCGACGATTTACCACATTACTGGGCGCTGCGGTTCTCACTGCGGCATTGGCATCTCCTGGATTCGTTTTGGCGCAAGGCGCGGGGGGAGGCGGTGGGGCAGGCGCTGCCGGCGGCTCGGGTATGGGAGGTTCCGGAATGAGCGGAGGTTCCGGAATGGGCGGCTCCGGCATGACCGGAGGTTCGGGGACCATGAACGGAAGCTCCAACGGCTCGAGCCCGAGTTACAACGGAAGCTCTTCCATCGGGGCGCCCGGCTCAACTTCGGGAAGCACCAACAGCAACCCGGGCAGTTCCATGTCAGGCAACAGCACGAATCCCTCGGGATCGAGCGTGATGCCGAAGAGCAATGCGAGTCCTTCGGTTCCATCGGAGAACAACGGGTCGAGCAGCTACTAGCAGCAGCGTGCGCAATGCAAGCGGCGTCGAATGTGAAATCGCATCGGCGCCGCTTTCGTTTCATCGCTGCGGTTCTGAGGATTGAGGTTGACTGCTATATTCGAAAGACCTTCAACCTTCCAAGGAGCAGCTCATGGCGCGCGGCCACAAGTTCAGCGATCCGCTCGATCAACAAATCTACGATGCCCATCGCCGCTATATCGAGGTGATGGAGGACATTCGTCTCGCCGGCATCAGCGGCGAGACCAAGGAGAAATACCTGCGCATCATCGGTGCGCTGACAGAAAAGCTTGCGCTGCCGAGCAAGCCGCTGTCGGAAATCGTCGGCGAGATGATGGCGGAAGCGGCCCCCTTCCTCTTTCAGACGATGCAGAATCGCTGACCGGTATATCATGCCTCGACCGCGTAGGCGCTCTCGTTATGCTGACTCAGATCGAGTCCCATATGCTCTTCTTCCTCGTTGACACGCAGCCCGACCACCGCATCGGTGAGCTTGAGAAGTATCGAACTTCCGATGAACGAGAATGCAATCGTCGCGACCACGCCCAACGCCTGAATGCCCAGCTGACGCGGATTTCCATACAGCAGTCCATTCGCACCCGCGGCGTTCACCGCAACGCTGGCGAATAATCCAGTCGCGAGCGCACCGAAAATTCCTCCCACTGCATGAACCCCGACCACATCGAGCGCGTCGTCGTAACCGAAGCGGTGCTTCATACGGACTGCGGAGAAGCATATGACGCCGGCAGCGAAACCGATGATAATCGCGGATCCGGGCCCTACGAATCCGGAAGCCGGTGTGATGGCGACCAGTCCCGCGACGGCGCCGCTCGCCGCGCCAAGCACGGTCGGTTTGCCGGTCGCGCTCCATTCGGCGACCATCCATCCTAACGCTGCCGATGCCGCGCCCAGATGCGTCGCGACGAAGGCCGACACGGCGAGGCCATTAGCCGCCAGAGCACTGCCGGCGTTGAACCCGAACCATCCGACCCATAGCAATCCCGCGCCGGTGACGCTGAGTACAACGTTGTGCGGCGGCATCGGCTCGCGCGGATATCCCATTCGGCGCCCGAGGAACAGTGCGGCGGCAAGCGCCGCAATGCCCGACGAAATGTGAACGACCGTTCCGCCCGCGAAATCGAGCGCGCCGAGCTGATGTAGCCATCCGCCGATGCCCCACACCCAATGCGCGAGCGGATTGTAGATGAGAATCGACCAGAGCACGGTGAACATCAGGAAGCCGCGAAATGACATCCGCTCCGCGATCGCGCCGCTGATCAGCGCGGGCGTGATGATCGCGAACATGCATTGATAGATCATGTACGCCTGATGTGGCACGGTCGCGGAATAGGCGGCGAACGGTTCCGATGCGCTGACGCCCGCGAGCCCGAGCCATGCGAATCCGCCGACTATGGAATTGCCGGGCGCAAACGCGAGGCTGTACCCGCATAGCACCCATTCGATCGAGATGACGCCGGCGAGAATGAAGCTTTGCATCAGCGTCGAGAGCACGTTCTTGCGCCGTACGAGTCCGCCGTAGAAAAGCGCGAGGCCCGGAATCGTCATCATCAGGACGAGCGCCGACGAGGTGAGGAGCCAGGCGACATCGGCGCCGACCACCTGCGGCGTAGTATCGGCTGCGCATGCGATCGGCGCGTATAGAAGTGGCGCGAGCGCGGCTATCGCAACAAACGCGTAGCGGGCTCGGCGGCCGGTTAGCTTCCCACCCATGAGACGATAACCTCCGGAGCGATGCGGACGCGGCGTCGGCGTCCGGTCATTTAGTCCGCGCCATCGTGCCATAGCTCCCCGGCAACTGCCATTTCAAAACGCAATAAAGGAAAGTATCTCTAAACAAAAAAAGAGGGCGGCCGAAGCCGCCCTCGCGAGAAAAACTTTGTTGAGGAAAACTAACCTTTCGGTAGTCCCAGAATTCGCTCGCCGATCATGTTGCGCTGAACTGCCGAGGTGCCGCCCGCGATCGTCATCGATTCGCTGGCGAGGATTCGTCGTAGCCAGTCGCCGTCGGGTGCAAACGGCGAGCGCCGCTCGAGCAGCGCATACTCGCCAAGCAGGCGCGTCGCATATTTCACCATCCGCTGCGACAGCTCGGTGGACACCATTTTGGAAATCGATGCTTCCGCGCCGGGAGGC
>DATGKG010000044.1:0-2105 GCA_035294805.1 Binataceae bacterium (SeqCode)
CCGCGGCTATATTGCCGTGGCGAACAGCCCATGACCCTCTCGAAGGTTGTGCTGAAGTCGCTTTCGGATTCGTAGCCAAGCGACGGCGCGATGAGGAAATGGAATCGCTGGAACTGGCCAGCCTGTCCGCGGCCAGCAGCATTCGCCAGCGCGTGAGGTATTCCATGGGTGATTCCCCGGCCGTTTGTTTGAATTTCAGGGCAAAGGTCGATCGCGACATGCCGGCACGCTTCGCCAGCTCCTGTAATGTCCAACGATGCGTCGGATCGTCGTGCATGACGTTGATCGCCACGCTCATCTTTTTATCTGCCAGGGCGAAGAGCCACCCAGCGCCATCTCCCAAACCTTCCGCCAGATGCGGCCGCAAGGCCTGAACCAGCATCATGTAGGCGAGGTGTTGTGCGACCAGAAAGCCGCCCGGCTGCGCTCGCGCAACTCTTCCATCATCCGCTCCAGACACCAGCGCATCGCCGCCTTGTCCGATGCTTTTCGGATATTGCACGATGGGGGCAGAATCCCCAACAGGATGCTGGCATGCTTGCCGGTAAGGGCGAAGTGCCCGCCTACTGGACATGGCACGCAAGGTACAAGAGAGAGGGTTCGCGGTCACCGATCATTCGCGCCGCATCGCGATGGACCTCGATTCGAAAAGGCTCCATGAGCAGGCGCGGAATCTCCGAAAGCAGATCAAAGGCGTCACGATACTGCGCGGAATCGAGGTCGATATTCTCGACGACTGCGCTCTCGACCTACCAGATGACTCGCTCGCCGCACTTGACTACGGGTAGCATCGGTATATTACAAGTTGGATCAGGGTCCGCGTGAAATGACCCTCCGTGTGATTAAGGCCAGTCGCAATCGCAATGTCGATGCGATCTGGCATCCGACCGGCGCCTGATCGGCCATCGCGAGCCGAGCGCCTTCGACTTCAGCGAGATTCCGCGCTTCGAGCGCAAGGAAGCATGCGCGATGGAGATCGACTCCCAGCTCGATCGGCTCGATCTCACGGACACCATGTGCAGAGCGGCCAAAAAGCTGGCGTTAAACTGGTCGTCACGAGCGACGCGCACTCGCCACACGAGCTACGCCTGCTTGAGTATGGCGTAAATCAGGCGCGCCGCAGATGGATCGAAGCGGGCGACGTACTGAATGCGCATCCACTAAAATCTTTTCGCCAGCGTCGCGCGCTGGTTTCCGTGTAGTATCGCATCGAGGATCGCGAGTTGATGTCGGTAGATTTACGGTTCGACCACAACGAGATGCCGCTGGTCACCGATTTATACGAACTGACCATGGCGGCAAGCTATTTCCAGATCGGCTTCAACCAACCCGCGTGCTTCAGTATGAGCTCGCGCAAGCTCCCTTCACATCGTGGGTTCCTGGTCGCCGGCCTCGAACGACTCCTCGAGGCGCTCGAGGAGTTCCGCTTCGGGCAACCGATTCTCGACTACCTCGATTCGCTCAAAATCTTCGCGCCAGATTTTCTCGCGTTCCTCGCGAAGCTGCGTTTCACAGGCGATATCGTCGCAATCGCTGAGGGAACCATCTTTTTCGCCGACGAGCCGATCATCGAAGTCCGCGGTCCGCTTATTGAGGCGCAGATTCTCGAAACGCTGGTAATCAATCAAATCGGGATGGCATCACTTATCGCGAGCAAAGCGGCGCGCTCGACGATGGCTGCGCGAGGTCGCTTGCTGGTCGATTTCGGTTTGCGTCGCAGCCAGGGAATTGATGCTGGATTGATCGCGGCGCACTCGAGCTTTCTCGCGGGTTTCGCTGGAAGCTCGAACGTGCTTGCAGGCCGCCGTTACGGAATTCCGCTATATGGAACGATGGCGCATAGCTACGTGATGGCACACGACCGCGAGCGCGAATCCTTCGAGCATTTCGTGGAGTTGTTCCCGAAGCTCAGTACGCTGTTGGTCGACACCTACGACACTGTGCGCGGTGTCGAGAACGCCGCCGCAGTTGCTCTCGAGTTGAAGAAGGCCGGCCACCACTTGCAAGCGGTGCGGCTGGACAGCGGCGACCTGCTCGACCTCAGCGTCAGAGCGCGGCGCATCCTTGATCAGAACGGCCTTCAGGATGTGACGATCTTCGCCAGC
>DATGKG010000045.1:0-2025 GCA_035294805.1 Binataceae bacterium (SeqCode)
ACGCTCTCCGCGCTCGATGCGCAGGGAATCGGCCGCGTATCGTTCAACACCACGCTGGCGGCCTGCTCGGCCGGCCTCACCTCGCTTTTCTATTCCTACATCAAGGGCCAAAAATGGGATCTCGCGCTGACGGTTAACGGATTTCTCGCCGGACTCGTCGCGATAACATGCCCTTGCTACTGGGTCGATCCCGAAGGCGCGTTCCTGCTGGGAATCGGCGCGGGCATCGTGGTGGTATGGGGTATCGACCTGCTCGAATACCTCCGCATCGATGACCCTATCGGCGCGGTTCCGGTTCACATGATGGCCGGAATCTGGGGCACGCTCTCGCTCGGCCTCTTCGCCGCGGGCAAATATGGCGCGCCTACCGCGACCGGTGCGGACACCAGCACGGTCGTGACCGGCCTCTTCTATGGCGGTGGTTTCGGCGTGCTGACCGCGCAGGCCATCGGCAGCGCCTCGATCACGATCGCGACCTTCATCGTATCGATGCTGCTGATGTACGGGGTACAGGTTGCCTTCCGACTGCGCGTCCCGACCGAGGGTGAGATCGAAGGACTCGATCTCCACGAACACGGCTTCCCGGCATATCCGGAGTATGTCGTGACCGGCGACGACGGATGTCCCAAGACGATCGACGATGTACCGGTTGGCCGGCGCACCTTCGCGAGGCCATCGAAGAAGAAAGCAGCATAGGTTCGGGCTTGCTCAGCCCCGATGGGTCGGCCTTTTTTTCCTCGCCCGGAAAGGGGCCGACCCTCTCAAACTACCGCTGGCCAGAAGCGATGCGAGGCGAAAAGAAGGTGCGATGCTGATGCGCATGAAGTTGTTTTTGCGATCGCTGCTGCACCGGATGCACTTCCACCTCGATCATCCATACATCGAAGCGCGCGTCAGGAAAGCTCTGGCGCTTCATCCGAACGAGCGCGCGGCCCGACACGACGGACTCGAACTCAAGCGTCTCGCAACGATACTGCAAGGTGAGTTTCAAAATGAGCGAATGGCGTCTCGAACCGCTGCCGTCGGTTTATGAGCATACGGAAGCCAAACAGGCGCAGGGCTGACGCCATTTGCGGCCCGCATCCGCTTTGCGTAAATTTGCGACTCGCGGGAGCCGTTTGAGGTATCATGGCTCTCGCAAGGGTTAGCAAAATTCCGCAAGGTAGAAATGGCGAAAAACGGACCTTCACGCATCTCATCATCGGGAAAGCGCGTGATGTCCGCGAGCCGGGGATTTTTCACAGCCTCTCGCTGGTAGCATTCCTGGCATGGGTCGGCCTCGGTTCCGACGGCCTCAGTTCCTCGTGCTATGGACCCGAGGAAGCATTCCTCGCGCTCGGACATCATCAATATCTCGCAGTCTACCTCGCCCTGATGACGGCGATCACCGTCTTCGTCATCGCAACATCCTACTCGCAGACGATCGATCTCTTCCCCACCGGAGGCGGCGGATACCTCGTCGCGACGACGTTGCTCGGCGCGTACCCGGGCGTCGTGTCCGGATGTGCGCTGGTCGTCGATTACGTGCTCACCGTGTCGATATCGATAGCGAGCGGGGCCGACGCCATCTTCAGCTTCCTGCCGATCTCATGGCTGCCGTGGAAGTTATGGGTATGCGCGCTGGTTGTCTTCCTAATGGTGGTGATGAACCTGCGCGGCGTGAAAGAATCGGTGCTTTCGCTGCTGCCGATCTTTATCGCGTTTCTCATCATGCACGTCCTGCTGGTTGGCTATGCACTGATCAGCCACGGCGCGGACTTGCCCAACGTGTTTCACCAGGCGACGCGCGAGGCGCATCACAGCGCGAGCATCCTCGGATGGTTCGTGCTGCTGTCGATTTTCTTCCGCGCCTATTCGATGGGCGGCGGCACTTACACCGGCATCGAGGCGGTCAGCAATGGATTGCCGATCCTGCGTGAGCCGCGCACCGTGACCGGCAAGAAGACCATGGTGTACATGGCGATTTCGCTGGCGTTCGTCGCGGGCGGAATCCTGCTCGCGTACCTGCTTGAACACGTTGAGCCG
>DATGKG010000046.1:0-7079 GCA_035294805.1 Binataceae bacterium (SeqCode)
CGCATCCTGAAAACGGCGCTCCGCGACAAGCATCGCGCTGGATGGTCGGACAGTGCTGCTGCTCCCAAGGTCGAAGCCGCCGAAGGCGAATAGCGACGCGACATCGGTTCGCGCATCCGGCAACCTGGTTGAGCCGCGCCAGCGATGAGACTCGCCTGGCGCATTGCGCTGTTCATCGCGGCATTCGTCGCATCAATTGCCGTCGGCGCCGTGGCCTTCATCTATTTCAATCAGCATCGCATTATCCTCGCGGTGCTGGAGAGCATTCATCGACAGGCCGGGATCGAGATCGTCACGCCGTCCAGCCACTTGGAGGTGCGCGATCATATAATCGTTGTACTCGACCACCCGCGCGTGATGTCCGGCGATCGCCAGATCGTTTCACTCGCATCCGTTCGGGCGGTGGTCAATTTCCATTCGCTCGTGACTCGTGGACTGCCGCTTCACGAACTCGATCTGGTCAAGCCGGTTTTCAATGCGCCGTTCGCGACGACCGCGGCCAACCAGGTTGCGCTACCGCGCCCGGACCGCGAACTGATCGATCAAACCCTTGCGCGGATGGGAGATCTCGCCCAAGTCAGCCGGCGGCTGGTGATTACCGATCTGGAATTGCGCGACATTACCGGCGCGCCGTTGCTGAGCAACGCGGATCTGGTCGCGTACCATCGGCGCGCGACGCCGGACCTGTGGCATATCACCTTCCGCGCCGTTTGCGATCTTACCCAAATGCATGGCGTGCATGCGGCCGGTGATTTCCGCGTCGGCGAAGGTGGAACGCTTCCGGCCGCGCAGGCTGCGGACGGGACCTTCTGGTACTGGCAATTGCCGCTTCAGCATCTCGCGATCGGCAATCTCGATGCGGACGGCGATTCGAACGGCAAAATCAAATTGTCCGTTGCGCACGATGCGACCCTCGACGGTCTCGCGTCGATCGGCGTCGAAAAACTGACCATTAGCAGTCCGGATCTTTCCGCGCCACTTGCGCTCGGCGACTACACGCTACAGGCGCGCTTCAGCACGTCGCAGGATCAGGTAACGATCTCTAATGCGAAGTTGGCTCATGCGGGCAAACCCGTCGCCGATGCCCAGGCCTTCATCGAAAAGCCCTTCGCGCCGAATCCGCAGCTCGCAGTCGGAATCTCCGACCTGAACGTCGCGTGGAAGGACGTGCTGGCCTCGGTGCGCGCGTTCAAGCGCGTACCGCAGTCCGTGCAAACCCTGGTGCGTCAGGTGAAGTCGGGTCAAGTCGCGATCGCGAAGGCTTCGCTTACCTCGCCGCTCATCGCATGGGACCAGATGTCGCTGCAGACGATACTCTCCAAGCTTTCGGTGAATGCCACCGTGACCGAATTGAGCTTCGCCGCGCCGGCGGATACACAGATTCCTGATGTGACCGGAGCGAGTGTCCAGATATTTTTCGCGAAGCGCACGCTGTCGCTCACGCAAGGCAGCGCCAGGGTCGGCAATTCCGAGTTGCACGATGTCGAAGGCGAGGTCGATCTCACTCGCAGCCTCACCGAGGTCCCCTATCGCGTCGCGATGAAGGCCGACCTCGATCTTGGGGAATTGCGTCCCGCTACGATGAAGCTCCTTGAGCAGTTGAAAGTCGGCGAACGCGACCGGCTGCAAGACCTGCAGGGCATCGCGCATGTGGATCTGGACGCATCGGGAACGCTGCGAAAAGACCGTCCGACGCGGCCGGAAAAGTATCTGGTGCAAATCGAACCGCATAGCGTAACGATCGGATTTCGCGGCGCGCCCGGACCGATCGGCGTAGCGTCCGGCAACATCATCGTGCAGCCCGACCTGATCAAACTCGAGCGGGTGAGCGCGCGCGCAACCGGTGGTACTGCGGATTTCGACGGCGAATTGCGCATCAACGACGCCGGCGGGGTGCAGACCCGCGGCCTTCGCATCGACATGCATCAGATGCCGATCGAGCGATGGCTTGAGGGGCTGGTCGATCCCGACGACTTCAGCGCACAGGGAAGTGTCGGCGGCGAAATCCTCGTTACCGGCGATCGGGCCAATGGCTTTCTCGCCAACGGCAAGCTCACGCTGCTGAACGGCCGCGTGCAGTTCGGCTTCTTGCGCGCGCCGCTTCTGGTCCATCCTGCGATCCTGACGATTCGCGGCCGCACGCTGACTGTATCGATGCCGGCGGCGGAACTTGAGAAGTCCCCGATCGATTTCAATATCGGCGTGCAGGATGTCAGCAATCCTTCGATTCGTATCGACGCCAAAGTGCAGAAGCTCGATGTCGAGGTGATGAAATTCGTGCGGCTGCCGTGGATGCCGCCGACTCCCACGCATCCGCCGACAATTCCCATCAGCGGTCACGTCGACGCACGCGAGGCGAACCTGGAAACTTTCGCGATGACCAACGCGAAGACTGACTTCAAATACCACAACGGCGACTGGAGTGTGGACAACCTCACCGCGTCGAGTTATGGCGGCCATCTCGCGATCAACCTCGCGGGCCGCCAGAAGGACGACTGGATTCGCATGTTCGGCAAGGTTCTGAACCTCAATGTCGCGTCGTTGTTCCTGCTCAATCGAAACATCACGCGCGCGCCGATGTCGGGACATCTCGATCTGACCGGCGATCTGTGGGCCGACACCGGTTCGAGTTTCTTCGCGACGATGGCGGGGACCGCGATTTTGAAAATGCGCGACGGCAACCTCGATAAGTTCCCTTTGCTCTCGCGCCTGCTCGAACTGATCGATCTTCGCAGCTGGATCACGGCGAAGGTTCCCGACCCGCGCGTGTCCGGCATCCCGTTTCGCACCGTAACTGCGGATTTTAAAGGCGACGACGGAAGCTTCTACACCGACGATCTGCTGCTCGACGGCCCCGCGATCGACATCGTGGCGAGCGGTAGCGTTGACCTCGACAAATCGGCACTCGACATGAAGATTGGAATGATTCCGTTCGGCTCCGTCAATTGGCTGGTGAGCCACATCCCGCTGGTAGGAAAAAACGTCGCGGGCAGCACCAAGAGCATCATCGCGGCATACTTCAATGCGCGCGGCCCGATCTCAAATCCGCGCGTGACGCCGGCGCCGATCACATCGGTCGCGGAGCTGTTCAAAAAAACTCTCGGCCTGCCGATCAATCTAATCAAACCGGATACCATCAAGTAGCGATGGAACTCGTCCTTTACACCCGGCGCGATTGCGAGTTATGCGGTGAAATGGAAAGCGTGATCGACGAAGTCGCTCCGCGCTTCCGCGCAGTCTTGCAGCGCGTGGAGATCGACGGCGATGTCGCGCTCGAGGCGCAATTCGGAGTCGAGGTGCCGGTGCTGTTCGTCAACGGGCGCAAGGCTTTTAAGTATCGATGCACAGCGCGCGAATTGCGCAAGCGGCTGGAGCGCGAGAAGTGAAGACCAAATCCGCTTCGAAGCGCGCCGCCGTGATCCTGGTGAATGCCGCCAGCATCGAGCAGGCCGGCTCGATAGCACATACCTTGGTCGACGAGCGACTCGCGGCATGCGCAAATATCGTGAGCTCGATCCGATCGGTCTATCGCTGGAAAGGCGAAGTGGAGACCGAAACCGAGCACCTGATGATCATCAAGACGCGCGCGGCCCTGATCGCTAAAGTTGAGGCGCGTGTCAAACAGCTGCACAGCTACGAAGTTCCCGAAATCATCGCGCTTCCGATCGTCGCCGGCGCGAAGTCCTATCTCGATTGGGTGTTCGAGTCGACCGCCGCGAATCGGCGGGACAAGAAGTGATTAGGCTGGCGATATCGGGTGCCGGCGCGATCACGGAACGTGCGCACATTCCTGCGTTCCTGAGTGTTCCGGAAATCCAAATCGTCGCGCTGCAGAGCCGCACGATCGAGAAGTGCGAACGCGTCGTGGCGGCGACGATGGCCGGCGCGCAGCTGCACATCTATCGCGACTACGATGAGATGCTGCGGCGCGAACATCCGGATGCGGTCGGGATTTTCACGCCCAACGCGCTGCATTGCGAGTTCACGTTGAAAGCGATCGCGGCGGGCGCGCATGTGCTGGTGGAAAAGCCGATGGCGACGACGGTTGCCGCAGCGCGGCGGATGCTCGAGGTGTCGAAACAGGCCAAACGCGTGCTGATGGTGGCGATGCAACGGCGGTTCGGCGGCTTCGAGCGTGCGATCAGGCGCGCCCTCGAAAACGGTGCGATCGGCACTCCGCATTTCATTCGCTCGCGTCTGTCACATGGCGGCCCAGCGCTCTGGGCGCCCGGCCAGAATTGGTTTTTTGAGCGCAGCGATGCCGGCGGTGGCGCGATGCTAGATCTCGGTGTGCACGTCGCCGACCTCGCACGATGGTTCATGGGTGAAGTCGAATCAGTCTCGGGGCAAATTTCGACGCTCGGAAAGAGCATCGGCGTCGAGGACAACGGCGCCGCGCTGCTGAAGTTTCGCTCCGGCGCGCTCGGAATCGTCGAGGCAAGCTGGACCAGTCGTCCGGCGCTCTCCGGGACTGAAATTTACGGCAGCGAGGGACGCATCATGGCCGGCTATCCGCGCCTCGACATTGCGGTCCTCAAGCATGACGGTAGTGAGGTCGCGGGCTTCGAACGCGACGAAATCATGAAGACATTCAACCCGCGCGACCGGATTGCGCCGAGCCGCGAGCTGGCGCGAACGTTCGCCGCGGCGATTGCGGGCAGCGCGACGGCGAGCCCGAGCGGCGAGGACGGCCTGCGCGCTATCGAGATCGTCGAGGCATGCTATCGCTCCGCGCTCGAGGGCAGCGCGATCAAGCTGCCGCTCGGCTAGCTGCACACGGGGAAACATTTCATTTAATATCGTCTCGGCATGTTCCGCGCAGCGATAGAAAAAATGACGGGCTATACGCCGGGCGAGCAGCCGCGCCCGGGCGAGCGGCTCATCAAGCTCAACACCAACGAAAATCCGTATCCGCCGTCGCCGCGCGTACGCCGCGCGGTGGTGCGCGCCGCCGCCGATAGTCTCAGGCTTTATCCCGCGCCGCGCGCCGATGATTTCGTCGCGAGTGCTTCGAAGCTCTACGGCGTGCGCAAGGAAATGATTCTCGCGGGCAACGGTTCCGACGAGCTGCTCGCTATGATTTTCCGCGCGACGCTCGGGCCACGCGACACCGTCGCGTATCCGGTGCCGACCTATTCGCTCTACGACACGTTGGCATCGATCCAGGAAGCGCGCGTGCTGCGATTTCCGGTCGAGCACGATTTTTCCATTCCGCTGGACAAACTCGCCAAGGCGCGAGCGAAGCTGACCATCGTATGCAATCCGAATTCGCCCTCGGGGATTTTGACGCCGGCGGCGAAACTCGGAAAACTCGCGCGCGCTTTACGCGATCGTCTGCTTGTGATCGACGAAGCCTATGTGGACTTCGCCGACGAGAATGCGATCGGCCTCCTGCGGCGCTTTCCCAATGTCGTGATCCTTCGCACACTGTCGAAATCGTTCTCGCTCGCGGGAATGCGGCTCGGCCTGTGTTTCGCGGGCGCGGAAGTCATCGAAGAGCTGATGAAAGTGAAGGATTCGTACAACCTGAGCCGGGTCGCACTGGTCGCGGGTGCCGCGGCGCTGAACGACGCGTCCTGGATGCGGCGCAACGTAGAACGCGTGAAGCATACGCGCGAGGCCGCCATTGCGCGCTTGCGCAAGATGGGCTTCGAGGTTCCAGATTCGTCCGCGAATTTCGTGCTCGCGCGCATTGCCGGCCATGACCTCGCGCCACTGGCGCGCGCGGTTCGCAAGAGCGGAATTCTAGTACGGCATTTTGCCACTCCGACGCTGCGCGATTCGCTGCGAATCTCGATCGGCACGCCCGCCCAGATGAACGCGCTGTTCAAGGCCATCGAGGCAAACCGTTCGATCATGAGCAACAACGGCGTCATCACTGCGCGCACACGCCGATGAGCCTGAAGAATTTGTTCGGCGGTTTCCGCCGCTCGCCGAAGGAGAAAAGCGCGGAGCCCGCGGCCGCGCAACCGGAAGCCGAGACACGATGGGTAGTTGCGGGCCTAGGCAATCCGGGCGAGGACTACGCGCGCTCGCGGCATAATGCGGGATTCGCCGTGATGGAGCGCATCGCGAAGTCGAAACATGCGCAGTTCGATCGCCGTAAATTCAAAGGCCAGATCGCCGAAGTGGAATTGGCGGGAATGCGGGCGTTGCTGGTCAAGCCGCAGACCTACTACAACGGCAGCGGCGAATGTCTCGCCGCGGTGCTTGGCTATTATAAGGTTCCGACTTCGCGATTGATCGTCGTTCATGACGAGCTCGATCTGGTCTCGGGGAGGCTGCGTCTCAAGCAGGGCGGAAGCGACGCCGGCAATCGCGGGGTGCGATCGATCGAGCAGTCGCTGGGCACGTCTGATTTCATTCGGGTGCGCGTCGGTGTCAGCCGGCCGCCGGGCGAGCGCGAGAGCAAGGATTATTTGCTGGAAGGGATGAGCGCAGAGGCGCGTGCGGACCTCGAAACCTCGATTCAGCGGGCGGCCGAAGCAGTCGAGGCGATTATCGGCGACGGGCTGGATCGCGCGATGCAGCGTTTCAATCAGCGGGTCTGAGAAAAAAGCGAACCCCAGCGCTTCAGTACAATCAGTAGATTAGCCCCAACGTACTGTTTGTTCTGAATACATAACAGATAGTTGACAGACGCAGCGCGATAGTCTAGATCTGAAAATGACCGACCGCCGCCATCTTCCGCCGGCCCACCTGACACATCGCGGCGTTCGTTTGGCCAGATACGAAGCCTCCGCAGTTCTTACTCCGCGAAGGCTCAAGAGGGGAACCATGGCCGCATCAACCGTGCCGCGATTTAAATCGCGCGAAGCCGCTCTGCGTCTTTACTTCCGCGCCGGCGAACTGCTGGCGCCGGGCGCGAAGCCGGGAAATGTTTTCACCAGGCACAGGACGAGACCTCATCGCGATCCCAATCTGATCGATGACTTCTTCGCGCTCGATTCCTGTTTTCGGGGCCTGAGCGATGTGCAGCTCTGGATGCTGCGCGAGCTCTACCGGCCCGGATGCTTCACCATCAAAACGATGCCTTTTGCGGAACTGTGCGAAAGAGTGCGGCGCAAATTTCCTCACCG
>DATGKG010000047.1:0-2312 GCA_035294805.1 Binataceae bacterium (SeqCode)
CGACATCCTGCGCAGCCTCCAGAATGGTGGCCGGCAAACCTCGCGTGCGATCCACGCGTTTGAGAACACCTAATTCCTGCTGGCAACAACCAGCAGCGATGTACCGATCGGCACATTGATTCGATCGATGACATAGCGCTCGCTCGAAAAGAGCCGCAACAGCAGTGTGTTTATCGTCGGGCTATGCTTTTTCAGATCGCCGGTGCGCGACGAGATCGGAAGCAGCCGCTGCGCGATGCGCACTCCCGCGATCAGCGGAAGCAGGATGAAGTTGTAGTAGGTCAACAGCTGAATCCTGAAGCCGGTGGTTTCCATCAAACTGCGCAGCACCGGCGCGGTGTATCGGCGGCGATGATGATGCGAGACGTCGTGCTCGCTCCACAGCCATGGCAAGGCCGGCACCGTCGCGATCAGATGCCCACCGTCGCGTAGCCGCGCGCCGATCGCCTTGAGCGACTCGCGATCGCTCTCCAGATGCTCGAGCACATCGGTCATCACGACCAGGTCGGGACGCAGGTCGCCGAATGGGATGTTAGCCGGAAGCTCGCCCTGCTCTACCGTCGCGATTCCTTTCGCGCGCGAGAACGCGCATGCGTCGGGATCCGAATCCATCGCGTAGACGCGGCCAAACTCGGCCAGCATCGCGAAGTTGCCGCCAGTGCCGCATCCGGGTTCCAGAATGATCGCGCCGGATGGCAATTCGAGACGCTTCAGCAGATCGCGCAGGATCGAGCGGCGCGAGCGGAACCACCAATGTGACTCCTCGATCGCAGCCATCGTGCGATAGATTTCAGGTTCCAATCCGAATCAACGCTCCGGGTCTTGCGGCGGCGCGGCGGGAAGCCGGTTGTCCTCGCCATTTTGGCGCGGGCGGTCCTCGAATCCATACGCTTGCCGCACGAGGTACAATGGCCGCCCCTTCACTTCATTATAGACGCGGCTCAGATATTCTCCGATGATGCCCAGCGTCACCAGCTGCACGCCCGCGAAAAACAGCACCACCACCATCAGCGAAGGATACCCGGGAACGTCGATGCCGAGCACGAGCTTGTACCAGATCAGGAAGCCCGCATAGCCGAGCGCGAACAAAGAGATCACCATGCCGAGATAGCTCCAGATTCGCAGCGGCGCCGAGCTGAACGAGATCAGTCCATCGAGCGCGAACTTCCACAACTGGCGCGAGTTCCATTTGCTCTCGCCCGAGGCCCTGCCCCCGCGACCGAAATACACCGCGGTCTGCTTGAAGCCGACCCACGCAAAAAGTCCCTTCATGAACCGCGAATGCTCCGGGAGCCGGATGATGGCATCGACCACTGCGCGGTCGAGCAGACGGAAGTCGCCGACATCGGGAGGAATCGGAACTTCGGAAACGCGATTGATGGTCCAGTAGAACGCCTGCGCGATCTTACGCCGAAAGAAGCTGTCGCCTTCGCGCGAGCTGCGCGCGGCATACACCACCTCATAACCGGCGCGCCACTTCGCGATCATTTCCGGAATCAGCTCGGGAGGATCCTGCAAATCGGCATCGATCGGAATGACTGCGTCGCCGCGCGCGAACTCCAGCCCGGCGCTGATCGCCACGTCTTTGCCGAAGTTGCGCGACAGGCTTAGCACCTTGATCCGGCTGTCGGCGGCGCGCAGTGCGACCAGCTTCTCCAGCGTGGCGTCCTCGCTGCCGTCGTCGATGAAAATGATCTCGTAGTTGAGCGTCAGTTCCGCCATCGCGGCCTTAAGCCGGCTCATGAACGCGTCGATACCGGATGATTCGTTGTGAACCGGAACTACAATCGAAAGCCCGACGCGATCGGAATCATCGCGAGGGCGCGCGAGCGGATCGCCGAAGGAAGGCGTGACCGAAGCGGTTGGCTGGTTTCGAACGACGCTCGCCATCAAATGAGAGAGTTACGCATCGGCGTCGGGAAGTGAAGGGCGATGCTACCATGCCTCAGATGCTCGCGCCTCCTCGCGGTCATGGCGTGCGAACTTGCCGAGGTCGTAGGGATGGCGATCGCAAAAGTAATCGATCAGCGCGCCTTCGTGCTCGATCAGAATCTGCCTGAAGCAAATGCCCGCCGCTTCCGTTTCCAGTACGATGTCGAGCGCGCGCCATTGCGGCGGGATGATGATCACCGCGCCCGGATTGTCCTTGAGCCATTCGCGCGAGCGAATCTCCTGACCGGTGCCCGGCACGAAGGTCCCGACCTTAGCGGTGTCGGAATCCACCACGATCGGAAAGCGCATACGATCGACGCTATAGCGATTGATGAACGCGGCAGATTTCCCGGTGCCGCCCCAAATCGCGACCCGCACGC
>DATGKG010000048.1:0-2508 GCA_035294805.1 Binataceae bacterium (SeqCode)
TCAGCAATCGCTGCGAGGTCGCCCATGCTTCGTGCTCTTCGGAAAAATCGAAGGTCAGCACCAGCAGCGTGCCGAAGCCGCCCGCGTCGCCATGCATGTCGGCGAGCTTCTGCCGCACGGTGCGCGGCGATCCGACCAGCCATCCGTGCTCGACCAGATACTCCGGCGTAACATCGGAATCTGCGACGCTCGCATCATGCTTGAAGAGCGAGAGCAGGCCGAAGTCGCCGAACAGCGGCAGCAGATACTCGCGATACGCGCGCGCCAGCATCCCACCGAGCGCGAGCTTCTTCGCTTCCGCGTCAGTCTCCGCGACGTAGACCTCGCGCACCACGCGCCAGTCGTCGCGCCTCGGCGTGCGTCCGGTCTTCGCGGCGCCGCGCTCGACCGAGGCCCAATGCTCCGCGAGATACGCGGGCGACAGGTTGAGGCTCATCGGCATGAAGCCGCGCTCGCCCGCGATTTCGAGCGTGTCGGATTTCGGCGTCAGCCCCGCAATGCCGATGGGCGGATGCGGCTTCTGATACGGCTTGATGTGAAACTTCAACGTACGCAGCATCGGCTCGATGCGATTCACATTCCAAAACTGGCCGCGATACTCGAATGGCTCCTCCGATTCCCACAGCTTCAGGATGATGTCGAGGGCCTCGCGCGTCATCTTGCGATTCTCGCCGCCGGCGCCATCGACATTGAACAGCTTCCAGTCACTCGGCAGGCCGCTGGAGCCAACGCCGAACATGAAGCGCCCCTTCGCGATGTGATCGAGGTACGCGACGCGGCACGCGAGTTCGGCTGGATGATGGTACGGGAGCAGATGCGCACCCGGCGCGAGTTTCATCCGAGTGGTGCGCAAGAGACCTTGCGCGATGAGCAAGTCAGGCGCGGGATTAGGTTCCCATGGCGAACAGAAATGCTCGCCGATCCAGGCTTCCGAGAAGCCGGCGCGATCGCATAGCTCGAGGTGCTTCAAGTCCCATTCGAAGCCGTCGCGGAAGCTGCGTTCGGGCGGATGCGACGGCATCATGAAGATTCCTATTTGCATGCCGATGTCCTTATCACACTGCCGGAAAAAGTAACGAGGCGGCGCGGATGCCGCACCGCCTCGGAAACGAACACAGGCTAGAGTCTATGCCACCTGATTTTCTACGCCGCTTCAGCTTGGGCGCCGTTGAGCTTCTTCAGTTCCGGCATCACTTCTTTCGCGAACAGGTTGAGGTTCTTCTCCGCGTCTTCCCACGGCATGCCGGCGTAGCTGAACACGCCGACGAAATGATTCGCGTTGACGCGCTTGCGGATCTCGTCGATCTTCTCGAAGCACATCTCGGGCGTGCCCCACACCTGCAGATTGAGGAAGTACTCGATCGATGCGTCCTTGCTGCCGGCGCCCTTGAGATTTTTCGCCATCGTCTCGTAGTATTCGTAGCCCTTGGCCTTGCCGAAATGGTCTGACGCCATCTCATAATGGCGCAGCGCGGTCTGCCAATATCCACCGATCCACTTGACGGCCATATCGCGCGCACGGTCCACGTTCTTGTCGCAGAAGGTCCATCCTGCCGCGATAGTCGGAAGCGGCTCGCCGCCGTTCACCTGCTTGTAGATGGTGCGATATTCGTTGAGCTCCTGCGCGACGGCTTCCCACGGTTTTTGCGGAATGATGAGGATGCCGATGCCGAGCTTCGCCATTATGCGCGACGATTCGGGCGACACTGCCGCAGCATAGGTGCGGCCCTTGAACGACTTGAACGGCTTGGGACGGATGTCGATGCGCGGCTGCTTCAGATATTTGCCGTTGTACTCGCAGTAACCCTTCTCGAGACCTTCGATGATCATCTCGGCGTATTCGACGAAGCGCTCGCGCGACTCCCCCATGTTCACGCGGAAGCCGTCGTACTCGATGCGCGCTAGTCCGCGACCGAAGCCGAGCAGCATGCGGCCGTTGGATTGATGATCGATCACCGAGACCTGCTCGGCGACGCGAATCGGATCGTGCCACGGCAGCACGACCACCATCGATCCGAGTTCGATGTTTTTGGTGCGGCCCGCGTAGTAGGAAAGGAACTGCAGCACGTCCGGACACATCGTGTAGTCGTCGAAGTGATGCTCGACGCTCCAGATGGAATCGAAGCCGAGCGGCTCGTACATGTCGCCGATCTTGAGGTCATGCTGATAGACCTCGCGGTCGGATTTTTCGTTCATCGGGTTCTGGAAAATTACTGCGCCGCCTACTTTCATTATGTTGTCTCTCCTTGACGAAGCTTTTTTGCAGACCTAACCCCTAACCCCTTCCCCTAAAGTGGAAGGGGAATCAGATTTCTACCGAGCTGCCGCGCTCGCCTCGGCGGCAGCTTCCGCCAGGATCGGCTTGGGATTCAGCGCCTTCAGCGCCGGCATCACCTCTTTCGCAAACAGCCGCATGCTCTTTTCGGCCTTGTCGATCGGCATGGCGCCGTATTTGAAGATGAACATGATCTCATCGGTGCCGAATGCGTTCGCGAGTTCGGTCGCGCG
>DATGKG010000049.1:0-7050 GCA_035294805.1 Binataceae bacterium (SeqCode)
GAGGTGATCGACGACTACCTTTCGTTCCAAAACGGCGCGGGCGGCGCGAAAGAGGTGCTGCGGAAGTACCCGCACGACTTCGTTCTGCTCAGCGTCCATGACGAAGCGCCTCTCGCGCTGATGGCTTCGGCGCCGAACTGGATGCGGCTCTATCGCGACGCAACCTCCGTGCTTTTCGTCCGCAAGCATTCCGAGGCTGCGAGGCTTCCCGCGGCGGATCGCGCGGCGGGTGAAACTCCCACCAGCGACTTCCCGTAAGCGCTGGTAAAGCGCGAACAGTATGGTAGTAAGAAAGTTCGATGACGAGGCCGGCCGCGTCGCCGTTCGCCCTCACAATTCGCCAAAGGAGCAACTCAATGAAAGCCGCCATCTTCCATGGCCCCAATCAAGCACTCACGATCGAGGACGTCGAAGTCGACAAGCCGCAGGATCGCGAAGTGCTCATCAAGACCGCGTACAGCGGGGTGTGTCATAGCGATCTGCACTTCGTCGACGGGTTTTATCCGTATCCCGCGCCGGCAATCCTTGGCCATGAGGCGGCCGGTATCGTCGAAGAAGTCGGCAAGCAAGTCACCTATGTGAAGCCCGGCGATCACGTCATCGCGTGCTTGTCGGTGTTCTGTGGATATTGCGCGCAGTGCATGTCGGGCCATCCGAATCGATGCGCCAACAAATCGGCGACCCAGCGGGCCGCTAACGACAAGCCGCGCCTCTCGCAGAAAGGCAAACCCATCAATCAGTTCCTCGACATTTCCTCATACTGCGAGAAGATGTTGCTGCACGAAAACGCAGTGGTGAAAATTCGCGAGGACATTCCGCTCGATCGCGCGGCGCTGATCGGATGCGGCGTCACCACCGGCGTCGGCGCGGTGCTGCGGACCGCAAAGGTCGAGCCGGGATCGACGGTTGCGGTGTTCGGCGCGGGCGGCGTCGGCCTCGCGGCGATTCAAGGCGCCAGGATCGCGGGCGCGCGACAGATCATCGCGGTCGACAAGTTCGAGGGCAAACTCGCAATGGCGAAGCGTCTCGGCGCCACGCATACCGTCGACGCATCCTCGAGCGATCCAGTCGAAGAAATCAAAAAGCTGACCGGCGGTCCCGGCGTCGACTATTCCTTCGAGGCGATCGGGCTGAAAGTCGCGGCGGAACAAGCCTTCAATTCGGTCAAGCCTGGCGGCACCGCGACAGTCATCGGCATGATCCCCGTCGGGCAGAAGGTCGAGCTCGACGGCTACATGTTCCTCACCGAGCGCAAGCTGCAAGGCAGCAATATGGGGTCGAATCGTTTCCGCATCGACATGCCGCAGTACATCGACTTTTATTTGCAGGGGCGGCTCAACCTCGACGACATGATCAGCAAGCACGATAAGCTCGAAAACGTAAACGACGCGTTCCGCGCGATGAAGGCGGGCGAGGTCGCGCGCACTGTCATCGATTTCAAATAGCCACGCGGGACACCATCAAGGAGCATCACGATGAAAGCAGCAATCTTCAACGGGCCCAATCAGCCGCTGAAAATCGAAAATGTCGATATCGACGATCCGCAGGATCGCGAGGTTCGCGTTAAAGTCGTCGCCAGCGGCGTATGTCACAGCGACCTACATTTTGTAGATGGGCTCTACATGTGGCCCGCGCCGGCGATTCTCGGGCATGAGGCCGCCGGCGTCGTCGAGAAAGTCGGCAAGCAAGTCACCTACGTGAAGCCGGGCGACCACGTCATCGCGTGCCTGTCGGTGTTCTGCGGATATTGTCCCGAGTGTATGTCGGGTCATCCGAACCTGTGCTCCAACACCGGAGCCACGCAGCGCGCCGGCGGCGACAAACCGCGCCTCGCGATGAACGGTAAGATGGTAAATCAGTTCGCCAACCTTTCGTCATATGCCGAGCAGATGCTGGTGCACGAGAACGCGCTGGTGAAAATCAAAGATAGTTTCCCACTCGATCGCGCGGCGCTCATAGGATGCGGCGTCATCACCGGAGTCGGTGCGGCGATCAATACGGCGAAGGTCACGCCAGGATCGACGGTCGCAGTATGGGGCGCCGGCGGCGTCGGCCTCGCGGTGATTCAGGGTGCGCGCATCGCGGGCGCGCGACAGATCATCGTGGTCGACAAATTCGAATCGAAGATCGCGCTCGCGAAAAGGCTCGGCGCGACCCACGGTGTCGATGCATCGAGCGGTGATCCTGTCGAGGCGGTGCGCTCGCTCAGCGACGGCGGCGTCGATTTCTCCTTCGAAGCGATCGGCCTCAAGAAGGCGGCCGAGCAGGCCTACGAAGCGCTCGCTCCCGGCGGCACGGCAACCATCGTTGGCATGGTGCCGCTCGGGCAGAAGGTGGACATCGACGGATTTTCGCTGCTGTTCGAGAAGCGTATCCAGGGATGCTTCATGGGATCGAATCGCTTCCGCATCGACATGCCGCGGCTGATCGAATTCTACGAGCAGGGGCGGCTCAACCTCGACGACATGATCAGCAAGCGCGGTAAACTGGAGGACGTGAACGAAGCCTTCCGCGCGATGAAGGCGGGCGAAGTCGCGCGCACGGTGCTGATGTTTGATTAGGTGTTCGGCGACTCGACGATAAGGACGGACGGCACCGCCGTCCGTCCTTTTTCATTTCGTCAGATCAGCTTGAGTTCTTTCATCGCCGATTTCAGGCGATCGGCTGCCGGTGCCGACATCGGACACAGCGGCATCCGAAGCTCGTTGGCGCAGCGGCCCATAAACGCGAGCGCCTGCTTGACGGGAATCGGATTGGTTTCGATGAACAGCGCGCGCATCAGCGGCATCATCTTGTAGTGGATTTCGCGCGCTCGCGCGAAATCTCCCGCGAGGCCCGCCGCCGCAAGGTCGTGCATCTCGCGCGGCATCACGTTGGATATTGTTGCAATGACGCCTTTGCCGCCGAGCGCCATGATCGGAACCACCAGCGAATCGTCGCCGGATAGAATTGTCAGCCTATCGCCGCAGAGCCGCCGGATGTCGCTTATCTGATCCATCGAGCCCGAGGCTTCCTTGATTCCGACCACATTGCGAATCTCGCACAGGCGCGCGAAGGTCTCGGGCGCGATGTTCGATCCGGTGCGGCCCGGAATGTTGTACACGATCAGCGGGATATCGACCGCCGCCGCGATCATCTTGTAATGGCGGAAAATGCCCTCCTGCGTAGGCTTGTTGTAGTAGGGTGAGATCATCAGCGCACCATCAGCGCCCATCGCGCGCGCGGACGCGGTGAGCCGAATCGCCTCGGCAGTCGAGTTGGAGCCGGTGCCGGCGATCACCGGAACGCGCCGGCGCGTTTGATCGATTGCTATCTTGATGACGCGCTCGTGTTCGTCATGCGTGAGGGTCGCGGACTCTCCGGTCGAGCCGCACGGCACGATGCCGTCGATGCCGCTCTGGATTTGCCATTCGATGTGATCGCGCAGCGCGCGCTCGTCGACCTCGCCGTCGCGAAAAGGCGTGACGATTGCCGATAGTGCACCGTTGAACATTCGAACCTCCCGCGACTAGACGGTTACCAGCTCGCCGGCGCCGACTTCGAACTCGCCGCGAAAAACCTCGACAGCTTCGCCGGTCATGAACACATGATTGGCGCGATCGCCGCTTTGGCGCCATTCGATTTCCAGATTGCCGCCGCGCAGCTCGACGACGGCCTTGCGATCCGCGCGCCCGGTCAGCACTGCCGCGACCAGCGCCGCGCACGCGCCGGTGCCGCACGCGAGGGTCTCACCCGAGCCGCGTTCCCACACCCGCATCTTCAGATGATTGCGCGAAATCGGAAGTATGAATTCGGTATTCACGCGCCGCGGGAAAAATTTGTGATGCTCGAACTGACGTCCTAACGCGGCGAACTCGTGAACGTCGAGTTTCCAGATGCCTTCATCGTTGACGAAGGTTATGCAATGCGGATTTCCCATCGAGACTGCCGTCACCTTGGTAATACGTCCACCAACCTCCAACGGATACTCGATAACCTTCCCGTCCGCATCGACCGGAATTTGCCGGCCCTCCAGAATCGGCTCGCCCATGTCGACTGTCGCGCCGTCGACCTTTCCATCGCTGAACGTGAGGGCGACGGTTTTGATGCCGCAATCGGTCTCCACCTCGATGGGATTTTTACGCGCGGAGCCGCTTTCATATGCCAGCCGCGCGAGGCATCGGATGCCGTTGCCGCACATCTCGCCGCGCGAGCCGTCTGCGTTGTACATCTCCATCCGGATGTCGGCCTGCGTCGACGGCGCGAGCATGATGAGGCCGTCACCGCCGATGCCGAACCGGCGATCGGAGATTCTCACCGACAGCTTCGCCGGATCGGCGGGGCGCATCTTCGTCGCGACTACGTAAATGTAGTCGTTGCCGCATCCCTGCATTTTGACGAACTCGAGTTTCGCCATACGCCTACCGCGTCTTGAGCTCGATAATTTTCTCGCCGCGAATGATGTCCTCGAAAGTGTCGCGCTCGCGAATCACGTGCGCATCGGCGCCCTCCACCAGAATCTCCGGCAGGCGCAGGCGGCTGTTGTAGTTCGACGCCATCACCGCGCCATACGCACCCGCGCTCATCACCGCGAGCAGGTCGCCCTGCGCGGGCTCCGGCATCTCGCGCTCTTGCGCGAGGAAGTCGCCGCTCTCGCATACCGGCCCGACGACGTCGGCGGTAACAATTTTCGGCGCGGCGTTTTTCTTCACCGGCTGAATGTTGTGATACGCCTCGTAGAGGACCGGCCGAATGAGATCGTTCATCGCGGCGTCGACCACGATGAAGCGCTTCACATCGGTCTCCTTTAGATAGAGCACCTTTGTCACCAGCACGCCGGCATTGCCGACGATCACGCGCCCGGGCTCCGCGATAATTTTGAGTCCGAGGCTCGCGATGGGCTTCAGCACCGCCTTGCCGTATTCCGAGGGCGGCGGCGGTTCCTCCTGATACGGAATTCCGAGCCCTCCGCCGATGTCGAGGTACTTGAGCGCGATTCCCGCACTGCGCAGCCGCCCGATGATCGCGGCGAGCTTGTTGCCCGCCTCTGTGAACGGCGCGGTGTCGGTGATTTGCGAGCCAATATGCGTGCTGAGGCCGACCAACTCCAGATTAGGCAGATTTTTCGCCTCGGAGTAATATTCGTCGACCTGCGAGAGCGGAATGCCGAACTTGCTGTCACGATGGCCGGTCGAAATGTGCGGATGCGTTCCCGGATCGAGATCGGGATTGACGCGCAAGGTGACCGGCGCGCGCTTTTTCATGCGGCCCGCAACCTCGGAAATGCTATGCAACTCGCCGCGCGACTCGACATTTATCATCAGGATGCCGTTGTCGATTGCAGCCGCGATTTCCTCATCGGTCTTGCCCACGCCGGAAAAAACGATCTTGCGCGGATCGGCGCCCGCGCGCAGGCAGCGCATCATCTCGCCGACCGACACGATATCGAAGCCGGAGCCCATCGAGGCGAACAGCTTCAGGATGCTCAAGTTGGAGAGCGCTTTCATCGCGTAGCAGATCAGATGATCGGTGCCGGCGAAGGCCTCGTCGAAAACCCGATAGTGGCGGCGCAGCGTGCGGGCGCTATAGACGTAAAATGGGGTGCCGAAGCGGCGCGCGAGATCGCGCATCGGCACGTCTTCGGCATAAAGCTCGTCGTTTCTATATTCGAAATAGTGCATCGGTAGTGGTGACTTTTATCACAGCACTAGATGGATATCACGGCAGCGGTTTGGGCTGCGGGATGACGAAATTTTCCGGATTCGGCGGCGGCTTGGGAAGCTGATGCGTAATCTCGGCCTCGTTGGAAGGATCGCTGCGATACGCGTCGAGCGTCGAAGAAATCACCTGATATCGATAGTGATGACCAACTTCGGCGGCGCCATCGAGATAGGTGAACTTTTGCTGCTGCTGAAAGCGATCCAGATCGGTGACCGGAATATCGACGAGCGGACGGAACGCGCCGGTGTTCTCGGCGCGATCGATCTCGAAACTGCCGAGGTCGCGCATCTTGGCGCCGCCCGCGGTTCGATCCGGACGTTCCCACGAAAGCATGACGCCGTTTTTCTGCGAGGCGGCCGCGAGCCCGACAATCCGCTCCGGCATTGCCTGCTCGGGAGGAACCGGCTGCGACTTGACGCCGCATCCGATGATGACGACGACGGCTGCCAAAGCCAATGCACGCATCGCCTTCAACATCGAAATCATGACCGCAGCCTCTTGATGCGCTCGCGGACCATGCCGGGCGAGGGACCGCCGATCACCGAGCGAACCTTCAAAGAATTTTCGGCGTCGAGCATCTCGAGGACATCCGTATCGAACTTCGGCGAATGCCGGCGGAAATCATCGAGGCTCAAATCCTCCAGCGACTTGCCCGATGCGATGGTTTCGCGCACCAGCGCGCCGATGATCTCATGCGCCTCGCGAAACGGCATGGCGCGCTCGACCAGATACTCCGCAAGGTCGGTAGCAAGCGCGAATCCACCGGCCGTGTTGCGCATGGTATCGACGTTGAACTCGAGGCGCGGCCACAGCTTCGCCATCACATCGAGCGCGGGCTTGACGGTATCGAGCGCGTCAAACACACGCTCCTTGTCTTCCTGCAAATCAGAATTGTAAGTCAGCGGAAGCCCCTTGAGGATTGTCAGCATCGCGATGAGGTCGCCAATCACGCGCCCGCTCTTGCCGCGAATCAGTTCGAGCAGATCGGGATTTTTCTTTTGCGGCATCATCGAGGAGCCGGTGGAGAACTCATCGGGCAGCTTCACGAAGCCGAATTCGGCGGTGCTCCACAAAATGATTTCCTCGCTCATACGCGACAGATGCACCGCGAGCAGCGCGGATGCGGAAAGAAAATCGACCGCGAAGTCGCGATCGGAGACCGCGTCCATGCTGTTCTCGACGATGCGCGCGAAGCCCAGTTCCTCCGCCACGGCCTCGCGATCGATCTGTAACGTGGTGCCCGCGAGCGCACCGGCGCCAAGCGGCATCGCATCGGTGCGAGCGTATGCCTGGGAAAAACGTTCGCGGTCGCGATCGAGCATGTCCACGTACGCGAGGACGTGATGCGCG
>DATGKG010000050.1:0-5093 GCA_035294805.1 Binataceae bacterium (SeqCode)
CGATACGACGACTGTCGGAATATTTCGCGAACCGTAGTCTTGGCAAACTCGTTCTCCTCCGCCTGCGACGCGATGGGTGCGTCGGGCGCTACCAAACTACGAAAGCCGCCGTGCATCGGGCTTATCCTCCGCGTGAACCGATCGTGAAGCCTTCGTTAAGTTGCAAGTTATCCACTACAAGTCAGCATTTACGTTCCATTCATATTTTCGACACGCAGCGTTCACCTCGCTCGGCTAGCCTGCCCTCCGCAAATTCTAACCTTGGAGGGATCGATGAATATCACGTGGAGGAGACGCATCGCGCTGGGCGCATTGGTGCTCGGATCGATGTCGCTGGCATCGGCGCAGGCATTCGCGAAGGAGAAACGTCCGCACATCGAACACGTGCTGCTCATCAGCATCGATGGTATGCACGCGCTCGATTATCTGAACTGCTCGGCCGGAGTCGCCGGCGTGAACGGAGGCAAGCCGTATTGCCCCAACCTCGCAGCACTGGGGACCAGCGGGGTAAACTTCCTCAATGCGCAAACGTCGCGGCCGTCGGATTCGTTTCCAGGCTTGATGGCGCTGATGACCGGCGGCACGCCGCGCACCATGGGCGTCAACTATGATGTCGCTTACGACCGCGCGCTCAATCCGCCCGCAATGACCTCCGGCAACGGAAATCCTGGTGGAAGTTGTACATCCGGAGCAACCCCTGCCGGCACCACCACCGAATACGATGAAGGCATCAGTCTCAACCAGAATGTGCTCAATGGCGGCGCGCCAAGCGGCGATGGTGGCGTGGCCTCGCTGAACCCGATGTTTATGGTCCGTGACAAAGAATGCAATCCCGTTTATCCCTGGAATTTCGTCCGCGTCAATACGATCTACGGCGTCATTCACGCAGCGAGAGGTTACACGGCGTGGTCCGATAAACATCCGTCGTATTCGTCTGTAGGTGGCCCTTCGACTGGCACGACCGACACTAATGTCGACGATTATTATGCCCCGGAAATCAATTCCGATTCCGCGAACTTTGCCACCGGCGCTACACCCTCGCTGGTCCTTCCGGCCTGCATGTCAGCTGGCAAGCCGGCGCTTCCGGATCAACTCGCCGTGGCTGCGGATGACGACTACACCGGCAGCTTCCAGAACATCCAGTGCTACGACGGCCTCAAGGCGAACGCCGTCATCAACGAAATCAAAGGCATGAATCACGACGGTACCGCCAAGACCAAAGTACCATCTATTTTCGGCATGAACTTTCAGGCCGTTAGCATCGGCCAGAAGCTGATCTACCAGCATGGCGCGGTCGCGACCGGATACAGCGAATCCGGCGGTTATGCCGATTCGATCGGTACGCCCAGCGCTTCGCTACTCCAGGAAATCGAATTTGTGGACACTGAGATCGGCGCTATGGTTAACGAACTGAAGACGAAGAACCTCATCGATTCGACGCTAATCATCATCACCGCGAAGCATGGTCAGTCGCCGGTCGATACCAGCCGCTACGTCAGAGACGGTTCCGACGATCCGGCCACGCTCCTGAGCAGTTTCTTGGCGCCATCGGAGAACAGCGCGATCGGGCCGACCGAGGATGACGTCGCGCTGCTCTGGCTGGCGAATTCAAGCGACACCGCTACCGCCGTCAGTATGCTTGAGACCATGTCTCCCCCGACCAACAACATCGCGGGCATCGGAGAGATCTTCTCCGGACCGTCGCTCGGCCTTTTCTATAATCCGACCGATTCGCGCGCTCCGGATATCCTCATCACTCCAAACATCGGCGTGACTTATTCGAACAGCAAGAAGAAGCTCGCGGAGCATGGCGGCTTCTCGCATGACGACACCAACGTAATGATGCTGCTATCGAATCCGGATTTTGTCAGCTCGACCGTGTCGATTCCGGTCGAAACCGCGCAGGTAGCTCCTACGATCCTGGAGGCGCTGCGGCTCGATCCGACTAAGCTTCAGGCGGTGCAAATGGAGCATACCGCGGATCTGCCGGGCCTCGATTTGTAGTCTTGACCCGATTGTCAGTCTGAGTTTAGCGGAAGTGGGCGCTTCATCGGCGCCCACTTCTTTTTCCCGCCAAGACTATCCGCCAATTCTCAGCTACGATGCCGATGCCGTGGCGCCCCGAGTCCATCAGTTCTATGCGATCGCGTTCGTGGAAAATCTTTCGCTGCGCGCGGTCGCGCCCGCCTTCCCGACCGCGCGCATCTCGCCGCACGAAATCTACATCGCGGTCGATGAAGACGGTGGGCTGTATATTTATCCGTTCGGCGCCGTCGTGATGCACGATGTTCCGCCCGATCGGCGCGAGGCTGAACTCAAGAAGCTTCACCAGGCGCGGCCCGGCCTGACCACGCAAGTCATTCGCGAGGACTACACGGTACGGGAGGATTCTTCGCTCCCGATTGGCATTAAGGATGGCATTCTGCACGTCGACAGGATGACTCCCGCGCGCGCGAGCATCGTCGCGCTCACGATGGCGCAGAGCGCCGCGATGGAATATTACGAGCGCATCGTCGAGGCACTGTTCGAGCGCACCAACGTGCTCGCGGAGCGGCTGGAGAAAAAAGGCACCGTGCCCTACAGCACGCGCCCGCTCCATCGCTTTATAGGCGAGGCGATCACCAATCGCACCGAGGTGCTTTCGGTGCTGCATCTGCTCGACAAACCCGACGCGACGTGGGATGACCCCGCGATGGATCGCATCTATGCCGACCTGCGCGCGGAATTCGATCTGGTCGATCGCTACGCGGCGATGGAGTTGAAGCTGCGCAGCATCCAGGAGGCGCTCGAGCTGGTGCTCGATGTCGCCCGCGATCGGCGGCTCCTCACGCTTGAAATTGTGGTCGCGGTGCTGATCCTGATTGAACTGGTTTTCGCCGCGATGCCGTTCGTGTAGGGCTATCCCGATCACGCATGTCACTCGGCGACTTACAAATGCTGGAGCGGCTGGCGGTCGCGCTCGCGATCGGATTGCTGATCGGGCTGGAGCGCGGATGGGAATTCCGCGAACTCCCGGAGGGCGGCCGGGTCGCCGGCATCCGCACCTTCGGCATCATCGCACTGCTCGGCGCGCTCGCCGCGCAACTCGCCGGACCCTACTACGATGTTCTCCTCGGCGCGACGATCGTCGCGGTCGCGATCCTGATGGGCATCGGATACTGGCGCATCACCGAGGAGATCAAGGACATCAGCATTACCACGCCCATCGCGGCCCTGGTCGCGCTGAGCCTCGGCGCGATGGCGGGGCTCGGGCACCTGACCGGCGCGTCATCGACCGCAGTCGTGGTCACCCTCATTCTCGGCTTTCGCATCGAGCTGCATGCCCTCGTCGCGCACATCGAGCGCGAGGAACTTACGGCGACGCTGCGGCTGCTGCTGATCACGGTGGTGATGTTGCCGATTTTGCCCAATCGCGCAATCGGGCCGTGGGACGCGTTCAATCCCTACGAGATCTGGTGGATGGTGGTATTGATAGCCGCCCTCTCGTACGTCGGCTACTTCGCCAACAAATTCCTCGGCGAGCGGCGCGGCGTGATCCTCACTGGACTATTCGGCGGAATGACCTCTTCGACCGCGGTGACGCTGACGCTGTCGCCAATCGCGCGAGCGCGCAAAGACGAGCGCGAGCTGATCGCAGCCGCGATCCTGGCCGCCTCTGCAATTATGTTTCCACGCCTGCTCATCATCGCGGCGGTACTGACGCCGGAATTAGCATTGGCCGTCGCGCCGGCATTCGCAGTAGCCACTATCCTGACCGCGGTTGCGGCCGGATGGTTCGCCTGGCGATCGCGCGAAATCGAACCCGCGCAAAAAACCCACGATATCGAAACCCGCAATCCTCTCGACTTATGGTTCGCGCTGAAGTTCGGCCTACTGCTCACGGTCATCATGGTCGCGAGCAGGGCGGCGCAAGGGATACTCGGAAATCGCGGGTTCTTCACCGTTGCCGCGATCTCCGGACTTGCCGATGCCGCCCCGATCACTTTGTCGGCGTCTTCGATGGTGAAGCAGGGTCAGGCGCACCTGGATACAGCCGCGATCGCAGTTATGGCCGCCGCGGCGGTCAACACGCTGGTCAAGCCCGCGCTGATGACCTTCGTCGCCGGACTGCGCGCCGCGATTCGAGTCTGGCTTCCGCTGCTGATCGCGCTCGCGGGAGGCGCCGTCGTCGCGATCATGTGGCGCTAACCGACGAAACGCCGTATCAACGTCATCGCGGGCACACGCACCGGTGAGGCGTCGGCGACGCGGGCATTCTTGCGCTTCCGGTCGAGCGCGTATGCGAGCAGGAACAACGCGACTATTCCGACCACATTCACCGCCAGCGGCATATTGGTCGCATCGCTTTCCGAGATCGCTACGTATCCCGCGCAGCTCAGAACCACGCCGACACCATAAACCGCCAGCGAATTGCGTCCGCATGCGAGGAAGAGGCTCGCCGCGCGCGTCGAGAAGAACTTCGCTTGCCTGGGAACGAAGAATGCGAACAGGTACAGCAACGCGACGACATTGGCTACCCGCAAGGGCGATAGGAAGGTTTTTTCCGCCGGCCACAGGTAGATGTTGCTGAAGATCGCGCGGCTCTCGTCGCTGCCGCTCCACGGCGCCGCGGCGCATAGCGCGAACAGCGTGAAGCCGGCCGCCAGCGTGAACCATGCCCATTGATAGCGATCGCGGAGGCCCTGCGCTTCGAAGCCGACCTTGCTGAAGTGTCCGGTCACGATTCCGATCGTATAGATGAGCTGCCACGCGAATGGATTGAAGTTCCATCCGAGCCCGTCGTGTCCGGCGCTGAGATTGAATCCCGTCATCCGCACCGTCGCATATATAAGTCCAGATGCGATAAGCGCCAACCACGGATCGCGCTTCACGACATATATAAGGGCCGGCGCGGCCGCGAGCAGTATGAGATAGAGCGGCAGGATGTCGAGGTACTTGGGCAAATACGAAAGCGTCAACGCCGCCGGAATATAGTGGCGCGGATCGGCGAACAGCGGCTTGACCTGAAGGAAATCGACATAGTCCACGCGCGCGAAATATGCCGAAGCGAAGCGCACGAAACACGCCGCGGTGAAGAACAGCAGCAGATGCGC